>NZ_JBCLUZ010000019.1:0-23784 GCF_039548395.1 Luteimonas changyuni | reverse complement strand
TTTTTTTTGTCTTTTTTTTTTTGTTTCTTTTTTTTGTCCCCCCCCCCTCTCCCCCCCCTCCCCCCCCCCCCCCCCCCCCCCCCCCCCCCCCCCACAAAGGCAGCTCTGCCAAAGGCTGCTCCTCCAAAGGCTGCTCTCCCAAAGGCTTCTCACCCAATGGCTGTCTTTCCCTGCTCATGCTGAAGCCTCCGTGGCCGCCGCCGGCACGATCTCCGCACCCTTGATGTTCTGCAGGCACACGCCGAACAGCCGCATGCCGCCGGCCTCCAGCGCCAAGGTCACGTGCTCCACCTCGCCCACGTTCTGGCCATACGGCTCGCAGGCACCCGCCTGCTGCACGAAGCGCGCCTCGGCCAGGCGCAGCACCGAGACCTCGCCCTGGCCCACGTGGAAGCCCACCGCCGATACCAGCATCCGCGGCGTCGGCTGCCCCGGCGTGGCCCAGGTCACCCCGGCATCGTCCACGCCGCTGCAGGGCGTTGCCGGCATCAGGTACAGACCCTGCGCCAAGGGACCATCCGGGCCCGCCATCGCCGCGCCCGCCGCCGGCGCCTCGGCCACGATCCGCATCCCGGCGCACAGCATCGGCCCGCCATCGACGTCGCGAAAACGCCAGACCACCCCGCGCCCGTCCGCACTCACGCGCAGGTTGTCGCCAGCGGTGCCCGGCTCGATGCGCCAGCCCACCGCCTGCAGCTCCATCTGCGCGCCCAGCAGGGCGGACGCCAGCTGGCTGTCGCGCACCGCGCTCAGCTCCGAACTGGTGGAGGTGTCCACCATCGTCCGGTACAGCGCCAGCATCGCCACCACGCCCAGCACCGACAGCAGCAGCCCCACCAGGGTGCCGATCAGCGTCATGCCACGCTGGCGCTGCCGGCTCATTGATGCGTCCCCACAACCAGCGACACACCGTCGGCCGGCAGCCCCAGCGCCTCGGGCGCCAGGCTGAGCGTGATCTGGCGCGGCATGTCCACCGCCATGCTGCCCGCGCCGCTGGCCTGCACCTGAACCGTGGTGCCGGCCTGGCAGGCCACGTCCACATTCACTTCCAGCGCCAGGTCGTCGCCGCCCACCGCCATCGGCCGGCTGGACGCGCCGTCGCACAGGCCCTCGCCGTGCTCGCGCAGCAGCTGGCGCATGCCGATCACCGCCATGCCCTCGATACGCGCATCGCGCTGCGCACCGGTGAGCTGGGTGGCCACGTACACCATGCCCGCGCCCAGGATGCACAGCAGCAGTACCCCGACCAGGGCCTCGATCAACATGTCACCGCGCTGCCAGCGCGGGCGCGCGCATGGTTCAAAGCAGGTCGACATCGAGCGCCTCCGCGGGGTCGCGCCCCGTCACCCGCAGCCGCGCCACCTGCGTGCAGTCGGGCACCAGGGCCGGATCGGCATAGGCGCCGCGACTGTCGAAGGCCACGCAGCGGAACGGCGTGCCGGTGGCCGGCTCGGCAAGGCTGATGGCGGGGTGCGGCCGGCCGTTCCAGACCACCGTGCCGCCCGCGCAGTCCTCGCCCGTGCCCAGCCGCGCCACTTCCAGCAGGCTGTCGGCCGCAAGCCGCAGGCAGGCCACCGGCGCCCCGCTCGCCAGGCCCAGCGGATTGCGCAGCGACAGCGCCCGCGCCTGGCCCACGCCCTCGGTCAGCAGGCCACGCGCCTGCAGCTGGCGGTCGCTGTCCATCCAGCGCGCGCCAAAGGGCAGCGCCAGCATCGCCAGCGCCGCCACGATGGCGAGCGTGACCATCAGTTCGACCAGGCTGAAGCCGCGGCCCGCGTCCACGTCACCAGTCCACGCGGCCCGCGGCCTGGCAGCGCTCCCCCACCCGGCGCGCCGGCGGCGTGCTGGCCAGAGTGAGCACGCAGCCCTGCAGCTTGTCCTGGTGGCGCCACGTGGCGGTGGCCGCGTACTGGCCCTTGTCGCTTTTGATGTGGAAGGCGAAGTCGTCGGCGTTCGCGGATGGCTGCCAGCCGGTGACCACGGTGCCGGCCTCGGCGTCGACCACCGGGTACCAGAGGGTGCGCTGGCGGAGGTTCTCGAGGTGTGCGCCAAGGGCGGCGAGGTCGGTCTGGGCAACCCGCATCTTGCTGCGCAGCACGTAGTTCGAATACGAGGGGTACGCAATGGCCGCGAGGATGGCGACGATGGCCACGACGACAATGATCTCGATCAGCGTGAAGCCACGGGACGGGCGGGAAGCGGGAGACATGGGAAAAGTGTCCCACGGGGGCAATGAAGGCTTGATGCCAGCGTGGTCGAAGCGAAGTCATCCACCGTGGTCCCGGATCCTGGACGGCATGGTGGCCGCATCCTTTCCCTTGGTGCTGTCCGAAGCCCTGCTCCGAGTACAGAACAGTGCTGCAGAGGCGAGGCCACGCCTGCACCAACACCAGATCGTCCGAATCAAGTCCGGCGGCCAAGAGGAGTTCTGGCGTGTCTTCCTCCCGGATTCCTTCCAGCACCAGGTCCGCCCGCGCCTGACCGAGGCACGCCCGACGGAGTCGGCCGAATCCGACAGCAGAATAGGACTGAGCGGCAAACACTCGGGCCGCGTCATCCCCGATCGACGCATTCATGCCGATGGCTGCCGGAACGTGGGCAACGACCGCTTCAGCCTGGTGAAAACCGTTGCCGATGCGCTGGCGGCCGCTTCATCCCGCTGCCGTCAGAATGTGACCACTTTGGCGCTCGCGCCTGGCATCGAGATCCGCGCATCGGTCTGCGGACGCGCCAGACCGATGCGCGACACGCATCACAGGATGGGAACAGGTGGTGACCTTGAGCGTCACTTTGAACGTACAAAAGTGACCCAATGCGTCCTCTACTCCCCGGCAGTGACAGCCGGGACCGTGAATCCGGTTGCATATCCATTCATCCGCGCCTCGAAGCCCCCAACTGGCACGGGTTCTGCATACACTTCCCTGCACGTGCGGCGTCGCACGGCAACAACGGTTCCGGAACCCAAACCGGCATCGCTGCACGTGAAGGTCCAAATCAACCCTAGGGGAGTTTCCCATGAAGAAGCAGTCTGGTTTTACCCTGATCGAACTGATGATCGTTGTCGCGATCATCGCCATCCTGGCGGCGATTGCGCTGCCGGCTTACCAAGACTATGTCGCCAAGTCCCAGGTGACGGCAGGTCTTGCTGATATTCGTGGCAGCATCACGGCGTACGAGGAAGGCATCCAGGCCGGCAACCGTACCGGCACCCCAGACCTTGAAGACCTGGGCCTCAACTCCAGCACGCCGCGCTGCGTCATTGCAACGCCCACCATCGCGTGGAACGCTCAATCTGGCCAGGTTGTTCAGTGCACCTTGCGCGGCAATCCGAAGGTCGCCGGCGCACAGGTTCGCCTGACGCGCAACGCCTCGGGCCAGTGGCCGTGCACCATTGCGGTTGGCAGCGCCGGTGCCAACTTCAAGGAATCCTACCGCCCGGCTGGCTGCGCCGCCGGCACCTAACGGTAGGCTGGTAAGCGGGCGAGTGCTCAAGAGCCCCGCTTCGGCGGGGCTTTTTTGTTGTGCCACAGCACAGTCCGTGAATCACAAATTAGGCGCAGCTGGCAGCCATCAACGCGAATGAAGGCACACAGGGGAAGGGAGATGAAGGTTTCGGGGGGATTCACACTCATTGAACTCATGATCGTCGTTGCGGTCATCGCCATACTGGCTGCCATTGCGCTTCCGGCTTACCAGAACTACACGATAAAGGGCCAGCTCACGACAGCGCTCGCCGAAATCAACTCCGGCCGTAGCATGTACGAATCGAAGCTGGTGGCTGAAAACATCATATCCTTCAGTGCCACCGATATCGGACTTCCGAGCAGCACGCCCCGCTGTAGCGCAATCAACCTGGTCTCCGGTGAAACCGGGCATATTGAATGCTTGGTTCGCGGTGCCCCTCCGATCCACGGAGATGCCCTTCGCATCAATCGCAATTCATCGGGCGAGTGGCAGTGCCAGACCGCTGCCGGCACGCTCGACAAATATAAGCCCAGCCATTGCCAATGATGGTGGCGTTTCCGGCCTCTTCCTGACCAAGCCGGAGCCCACCTTGCACCGGACCGTCTTAATCGATGACCAAGCTCTTTTTCAACACCCGCGCCTGGTGCGCGATCCTGCTGGTGGCTACAGGCCTTGCCTACTGGCCCGGCTTGGGCGGCGGCTTCATCTTC
Source organism: Luteimonas changyuni (assembly GCF_039548395.1). Lineage (NCBI taxonomy): Bacteria > Pseudomonadati > Pseudomonadota > Gammaproteobacteria > Lysobacterales > Lysobacteraceae > Luteimonas > Luteimonas changyuni. Next base: position 19,609 of record NZ_JBCLUZ010000019.1, on the reverse strand, counting down.
GACGACTGGTCGGCCTTGGTGGAGAACCGGGGCGTGCACATCGACGCACTGGATGGCGCATCACTGCGGCAGGCCGCGACATCCTTCGAACCAGGAGGGACGCTTGGTGTCCGCCCGCTATCCATGCTCGGCTTCGGCATCAACCATGCCCTGCACGGGCTGGACCCCTGGGGCTACAAGATGACAGGCTGGCTGGTGCATCTGCTCAACACCCTGCTGGTGTTCGCGTTCGTCCGGCGCGTGGTCATGCTGGCCGCGCCCCAAACACCAATCCAGGTCGGCACTGCAGGCGAGTCCGCTCCTGTTGCCGCCAACCCCGTCGTCGTCGCCGGTGTCGTCGCGCTGCTCTGGGCGGTCCATCCGCTGCAGGTCTCCTCCGTCCTGTATGTCGTCCAGCGGATGGAGACCCTGTCCATCACCTTCGTCCTGCTGGCCCTGCTGGCCTATCTGCGTGGACGAACGAACCAGATCGAGGCACGACCCGGCTGGAGCTGGCTGGCGCTGTGCATCCCGCTGGTGGCGCTGGGCTGGGCGGCCAAGGAGTCGGCCGTCCTGTTTCCCGCGTTCGCACTGGCGCTCGAGTTGACCGTGCTGTCCTTTGCGGCGCAGCGTCGCTGGGTGGCCCGAAGCTGGCGCTGGGGATATGCGCTTGCCGTTGCAGCGGCAGTCCTGGTGTTCCTGCTGCTGGTGCTTCCGCACTTCTGGAGTGCTGAAACGATCACGGGCCGGAACTTCAACACCGCCGAGCGTCTGCTGACGCAGCTCCGCGTACTGGTGATGTACCTGTGGCAGATCGTCCTGCCCCTGCCCGGCGCCCTGACCTTCTACTACGACAACTTGCCCGTTTCGAAAGGCCTGCTGTCGCCGCCCGCCACCTTGGTGAGCGGCCTCTTCCTGCTTGCCCTGCTGGCCTCGGCCCTGATCCTGATCAAGCGCATTCCGCTGTACTCCTTGGGCGTCCTTCTGTTTTTTGCGGCCCATGCCCTGACCAGCAACGTGGTGGCGCTTGAGCTTGTATTCGAACACCGCAACTATTTCGCGCTGCTGGGCGTGATCCTGGCGCTGGCCGGACTGTTCCTGAAGCTCCCCGTGCGCGATCGCTTTGCGGCGCAATGGGGTGTGGTGGCACTGCTTTGCGTGGCCTGCCTTTTCCTCACGACACTGCGGGCTGCCACCTGGGGCGACCGGCTGTATCTGGCCAGCGACCTGGCGGACAAGAACCCGCTTTCGGCGCGCGCCAGTTCCGACTTGGCCACCCTCTACCTCGAAATGACGGACGGCTATCCAGGCTCACCCTTCAACGACTTCGCCATGCGTGAGTTCGAACGCGGCGCATCGATTCCGGGCAGCTCGATCATGAGCGACCACGGCCTCATCCTTGTAGCGGCCCAAGCCGGGCGGCCCGTCGACCCGGCCTGGTGGGACAGACTGATCGCCAAACTGGAACACCAGCCAATCACGCCCGACACCACCCACGCCATGTTCGGCCTGCTCGGCAACCGGCTCAAAGGCGTGGCGCTGGACGACGACCGGCTGGTGGAAGCGTTCCTGGCCATGTTCAACCGGGTCAGGCTGCCGCCATACAGCTATGCACAGTTTGGTGACTACCTGCTCAAGCACGTCGGGGATGAGTCGCTGGCCGACCAGGTCTTCGAGCTTGCGGTGGTGGAAAGCCTCTCCAGTCCGGCCTACGCGCAGCAGATGGCAAATGTCCTACTCAAGGATGGTCACATCCGCCAGGCCCGGGCGGTTGCAGCCAAGGCCCGCGAGCTCGGCATTCCACTTGATGTCAGCCTTCCTGACAGCGACAGTGCCGACGGCGAGGCGCCCGCCTTGTCCGTCACGAACTGAGCGTCTAACGATCCATGCTGGACAAGCACGCCGATGCCCCTCGACTCGCCACGCTAGCCAGCCCTGTACTGGATCAGTTCGATAATCCGCGTATTCCTGCCATGCTCGAAGTCGAACTCGGGCGCAAAGGGAGCGAGGTTACCAAGATGCCCGTTCCACAGCCGCGGTTGAACTGGCTGCGGCCTCGATCTCACACTTCCCAGCTGAGGATCTTTCGAGTGCGTGGATCTCACCGAAGTGGGTGCCTGAAGACTTGGCGACCCCTCTATCCGATGCTGTCGTTGCGGCCTATGAGGCGATCGCGCAGCGCGACTCCTCCCTCGCCGCCGAGCGCGCCTGGACAATCCTTGAGGCGTACGGACACGAGGCATCTCAGAACAATCTGGATGGCGCACGCAAGGGGGAAGACACGTTTGGCAGAGATGCGGGCACCTGGCTCCTGGCCGTCAGAAGCTTTCTCCCGGCGTGGGCTGACCGAACGCAGTATCCGCAAAGCCACTAACGGTTCGATAGTGATCGTCCATGGTTGGTAAACGCGACGACAGTGCGCCGAACCCGATGCAGGCAGCTGAACTTTGACTTATCCAAGGATCACAGCGAGACGCTACATATGAAAGACGTTCGCACTCTTGCAGACCTCGCCATCAATGGTGCGCCACCGGCCTTCGCTGATCTCTTGCATGTAGGACGTCCCAATATCGGCGATCAAGAGGTGTTTCTGCAGCATGTCAAAGACATCCTCGACAATAGATGGTTGACCAACAACGGTCCTCTTGTCCAAGAGTTCGAGCGGCGCGTCGCTGCCTACCTTGGCGTCAAGCACTGCGTCGCCATGTGCAATGGCACCATCGCGCTGGAGATCGCCATTCGCGCCTTGGGCCTGTCTGGCGAAGTCATCGTTCCTTCCTGGACATTTGTCGCTACAGCCCACGCCCTCTACTGGCAAGGCATTACTCCGGTATTCGCCGATATCGACCCGGCCACGCACAATCTCGACCCTCAGAGCGTGCGCCGCATGATCACGCCACGCACCAGTGGCATCATAGGAGTGCATCTGTGGGGGCGTGCCGCGCCTGTTGCCGAACTGCAGGCCATTGCCAACGAACACGGCCTGAAACTGATGTTCGATGCGGCGCATGCCTTCGGCAGCAGCTACAAAGGGCAAAGCATCGGGCGTTTTGGTGCCTGCGAGGTGTTCAGCTTCCATGCCACCAAGGCTTTCAACACCATGGAGGGTGGCGCAGTCGCTACCAACGATGATGAACTGGCCGAAGCCGCGCGCCTGATGCGCAACTTCGGCTTCAAGGGTTACGACAACGTCATCCACCCTGGCACCAATGGCAAGATGATCGAAGTCTGCGCGGCGATGGGGCTGGCGAACCTGGATGGGTTCGACAAAATCGTCGCCGCAAACCAGCGTATCCACGCTGCCTACAAACAGGCACTGGCAGGCATTCCCGGTATCAGCGTGCTGGAGTACGCACCAACCGAGCGCAACAGCCACCATTACGTGGTTCTGGAAGTAGGCGACGACTGTCGGTCCAATCGTGACGACATCCTCGCCGCTTTGCATGCGGAGAACGTCCTGGCGCGCAAGTACTTCTGGCCGGGATGTCACATGATGCAGCCGTATCATGGGCTGTATCCCAACGCGGGTCTGGTGCTGCCCAACACAATCGACGTGTCGGACCGGGTGCTTGTACTGCCTGCCGGAATCCAGATCACTACCGCGAACATTCATGCTGTTTGCAACGTCATCCGGGCGGTTGCTGCGGCGTCATGAAGTATCTCGTTACTGCCATCGGCTCGATATCAGCGGAAGCCGTCATTCAGGCACTCAGTCAACAGTCAGGCGCAGTCGCGGTGGGTTGCAGCATCTATCCAAGGGAGTGGACGGCGGCGTCGCGGCTAGTGGATTGCTTTCATCAGGTTCCACCGGCGTGCGATACCACGGCCTACCTCTCTCGACTCATTGAAATCTGCAAGAGTGAGCAGATCAGCCATGTCATTCCCTTGACCGATCCCGAGGTGGATGTGCTTTCGGCGGACAGACCGCGCTTCGACGAAATCGGAGTCAAGCTCTGCATTTCACCGCAACCGGCTATCCGCTTGGCGCGCGATAAGTTAGCCATCCATCAATGCTTCGCCAATCACCCGCGCATTCGGCCAATCCAGACGGCAGACCTTCAGGAAGAAGGAAGTCCCGACTTCGGCTATCCGCTCCTCGCTAAGCCACGCCACGGCAGAAGCAGCGAAAGGCAGGTGGACATCCCGGATCCGACTGCTTTGAGATTCTGGCGCGGCCGACTTTCTGAAGAAGACTATGTAGTCCAGCCCCGCTGCAACGGCGAGGTGTTCGTGGTGGACATGGTGCGCCAACCAGACGGCCGTCGGTCGGCTGCGATGACACGGCGGGAACTGCTTCGCACCCCAAATGGAGCGGGCTTGACCGTCCACATGCAGCCCGGGCATGCATGCGACATGCTCGCACTCGAAGCCGCCGGGATTCTTGGCCTGAGCGGCTGCGTCAACATGGAGTTTCTTGTTGGCAACGGCGTGCCCTTGCTGATGGACGTGAACCCTCGGCTCTCCGCCGGCATTGCGTTCAGCATGATGTCGGGTTACGACATGGTGTCCAATCACCTGCGCTGTTTCGATGGCAGACAGATAGAGGACTGCATGCCCCCTCCGGACAGGGTGTACGCACGCGGCCTTGTCGAATATTCACCACAGGATTAGATCATGAGCCTTCGCAACCTCGACCCGACCTCCAGCAGCGACGACTGGAATCGGAAGTGGGCCGACATCTTCGACCACTACCAGAATGATCTACGGCATGCCTACTACATCCATGCCATGCTCGCGAACGACGAACATCGCCTGCTGGAGATCGGTGCCGGAAGCTTCCGCGACATGGCCGAACTGCGCGGGCGCGGCATCGATTGCGAAGGCATGGACTTTTCGCTGGAATCCGTCGAACGAGCCAAGCGCCGGTTCCCTGCCTTCGCAAGTGCCATGCACCATATGAGTGCCTTCGAAACGTCGTATTCTGATAACACTTTCGACGTCACCTACCACAACGGATTCTGGGTGCTCTTCCCGGATGAGCAGATACTCTCACTCGCGATGGAGCAGGCACGAATCACCAAGCACCGGATGATCGTGACGGTACATAACGCGCACAATGCTCAATTCGTCGACTACTTTGCGCGGAAGAAGGTAGGCGACCCCTTGTACGACATCCGCTTCTTCGAAATGGATGAAATATCTGGATTAATGGGCAAGGTCTGCAGCAAAGTGACCATCCTGCCAGTGGGAAAGGGCAAGCAGCATCACGAAGATCTGTTGATCCGGAATGGCGTGACAGATCCCGCCACGTTGCGCGCCTGCCTGACGGAAAGCGGCTTGAAACACTTAGAAAGCAGCGAAAGGCTGATGTGCATTGGTACGCTGCGATAATCGCAACCAGCTTTGCTTCAGCTAGACAGCATAAAGCACCGACTCCCATTGAACAGGGGTGTGATGACCGAAGTGGAACGTGTAGTTCGGATTGATCGTCTGGATCAATTCGCGCAGCACCCAAAGGTCATCGTTGCGGTGGTATGCGGAAACCAGCAAGCGCGGTTGAAATGTTCGCAGCGTGTGTTCCGCGCCCCTCAAAGCGTCACCCTCGCCCCCTTCGATGTCCATCTTGATCACATCCACGTGAATGTCATTTGCGCGCACATAGTCATCAATTGATATGAATGCAAAAGAAGCGTCAGGTACCGCGTTTGGTCGGATCTCAGCCGTGCCACTTGCCAGCGGCGCGCATCCGTTGGAGACCGCTCCAACAGCCATCGGCACAACGTGCATGCGGCTGGACAAATGTGGGTTCAGTGTCTTCTGCATGTTGCAGAACCTCACGTGTGCCGGCAGGGGGTCGAACATGTGCACCTGTCCGGCCGCACCTACGTGCATTGCAAAAACTGTGGCGACCTCACCAACACATGCACCGCAATCAAGAACCGTTTCACCAGGGCGCGGAGAAAGGCTGATACCGCCGCGCTTCACGAAATACTGGCGGTACAGGTTGACAGAGTCCACGAACCCTTCGGTCGCGATGATGCTTGCAGGCTCTTGGCAGCCCATCGCCACATCCAGCAACCGCAGTGGCAAACCCATGTACCGATCGGGCAATTCAGGGTGTGAGAATGACTTCGACCTCTTGATCTCCAGATAGGCATCGAAAGCCTCGGGCGGGAAATACGCACGGCGATACCCGACAACCCTGAGCACGATTGCGTCGTCGAACTGGCGACGACTCAGGTCATCAACGAGTACCTCACGCGTCTCCCACAACTTGATTGAATTCCGCTGCAGCCATTCTGTGGAATAGCCTTTTTGGGGGTTGCCGCTCAGGCTTCCGAAGACTTGGCGAACACGCCGTCGCGCATCGACGAAGTGCGCGGTCGGCAACTTCTTGAACCAGTTCCAGTCAAAATTGCCGTCCTTGCGCCCCCGGCTACTTCCCCGCAATTGGAAGTCAATCTGTGACAGCAACCCATGCAGCCAACGCTGCCCGGCATGAGGATTGGTCATGTTCGAACTCATTTCGCCTGATTACTTTCCGATTGGTAACCATGCCTGATAAGCAACCCCATCACCAGAGCCACCAACACTTCCGAAACCAACAACGCTAGCACTGCTGCAACGCCCCCTATGCGGGGCAAAAAAACCAAGTTCAGCAACACCACAACGCCGAGCCCCGCTATTTCGACATAGCAACGCATCGTTTGCCGGTGGTGTGCCGTCAGATGAGTTGCAAGACAATGGCGCAGGGCGAACAGCGCAGGCCAAGGCGACAATAGACCGAGGTAGAAGGTCGCGTGTGCATACTCACTGCCGAACACGCGAGGTACCCAAGGTGCAACAACCAGGATTCCGACGCCCGCCAACACACCGTAGCAGAGGCCGGATATCAACAGTGCGCGAAAGGTCCGTGCACCGTCATCACTGCCTGCACGTGCCAGCAAGCGTGGCAGGCTGGCGCTGATCAAGGCCGTCACCGGCATCAGAAACATGCTGGCAATTCGAAAGGCGACCGTGTATGGCCCAACAACCGCGGCGCCGAGGATCTGCAGCATCAGGATTTTGTCCACCTCCTGATAGCTGGCGCCCGCCGTATTGCTGACAGCATAGCCCGTCCCTTGCCTGATGGAATCGCGCAGTCGCAGCCGCGCGTGCCACGCTGGAAGGCCGTCGATTCCCGCGACCAGAGCAATGGCTACGGCCAAGCCAAGCGCCGAACCAATGAAGTGCGCCATGGCCGCATGTTCGGGAGTAGCGGCGAGGCCGCAGGCAAGGACGCCAAGCATTGCCAGAGTACGCCCAAGAGGCACCAAGCATACTGCCACCGCCGACGCCACACCGCGCTCCAACGCATAGCACTGGCTGACGGCGGCCAGAGCGGCAGGTAGCAATATCAGCTCAGACAGCGCCAGAAGCAGCATCGGAAATAGTGGTAAGCGCTGTTGCAATAGGAGTGAGGACACAACCAGCACGCACAGTACGAGCAGGCTGCCGATCACTCCGGTCTGCACCAAAGCGGTAGCCCACATTGCCCGGGAACTACCACGGTCCCGAGCAACGTACCGGGTGAGCAGAAGCGAACTTCCCCAACTGGCGAGCGGCGCGCCCAGGATGACCAGCGCCACCGAACCCGCAAACAGGCCGTAGCCTTCGGCACCGAGCCAACGGGAAGCGATCAGTAGATAGGCTGCCTGGATGACAGAGCGAGTCCCCAATCCCGCCATTCCGAGCAACGCATTCTTGCCAAGACGTCCCGGCCTGTATCCCACCCGAAGCCGGTCCCTCCACGTTCCCATTACGGCTGTACCGCCCCATTTGTTGCATCACTGGGAATTTCCCGTTGCTGACGCCTGACGCTGGGCAAACGCATGACAACAGCTTTCAAGCCGGCCTCAAGGAAGCCGGCAAGGGTGAAGTTCCGCGTGAAGTCAAGCAGGGCGTCCTTGATGGCTTGGGCATCCCGCGCACGCGCACCCCAGAGGAGCAGTCCCGCCGCTGATTCCCACCGATAGCCGGATGGGTAGTCGACCCTACTTGCAAAAAACGTGCGCGCTGCCGTATCGAACTCCAGCGCCGACCTGTAAAAGGCCACCCGCGATCTAGCGCCGGAGCGTAAGGCGGAGTTGGGACTGACGTGGTAAACGGCCATGACGGCCGGGATATAGCCAGCTTTCCAGCGCGACGTGATCCAGGCAGCCAGCACACTGTCACCGAAGTGATAATTCTCATTCATGATTCCGGAGTCGTACCACTCGACCATGGTCGTCCTGCGTAGAAGAATGGTGCATGTGCGGAGCACTTTCGGAGAGTGCCACGTACTGAACAGATTGCCCTGCAGGTATCGGGACGCAGTTCGGCGATGGACCGACTTTCTAAGGTCGTGACTCCAACGTCCATCCTTTAACCGAGAGCGCGCCCAGTCCGTATGAACGATGCCGATTCCGGGGTCGCTTTTCATCAGCGCCACCTGCTTTGCCAGCTTGTCGCTGTCGCACCAGAAATCGTCGCCTTCGCAATAGGCTACGTACTGCCCGCGCGCGCGCGCGAAGATACGCAGCGAGTTGGAATTCATTCCAACGTTGCTCGATGAATAGACAACGCGGATTATTTCCGGGTAGCGCTTCTGGTACTCAGTTGCGATCTGCAGTGTCGCGTCCGCGGATGCATCCTCGCCAATGATCAATTCAAAAGGAAATTTACACACTTGCGTTACTACACCCTCAATGGCTTGAGCCAGATGCTCCGCGTGGTTGTAGGTGATCATCAAGATGGTAACTACAGGATCCTTTACCAGCCGATCCTGATCACTCGTTTCATATAGTTCATCAGTCATGCGCGCCTCTTAGCCTTCTCGCAACCACGTCCGGAAAATGCGCGCTGCAACTCAGGGCCGACATCGGGGAGAAGCTAAATGGCATCCGCCCGCATGCTGCACTGTCAGAACTAGCGTCACACGCTCGAACTCGTCGGCACCGGCCGCAGCACTGATCGCAGGAAGCCAGGCCACTGGACGCTCGCGTTTCCGCACACCATTCATGCCTTGCGCAAGTGATAGATCAGGGTAGGAAACATGCGTCGGGCCAAGGACCACGCCCCCACAGGGATATGTCTAAGCGCATGTCTCCACAGCGGATTATCCGGGAACTCGATTTCAAAGGTGGCCCTCAATGCCAATCCGTGCGCTTGCTCGAACCTGAACCCAGCAAGCTCCAGGCAGCGCTCAAGTTGCCCGCATGAAAGCGGCCGACAATCGTAGTGGCGACCCTTGCGCCAGAGCCGAAGCCATCCGCTGCGCCAGCGCTCCGGCCACCAGCTCAAGAACGCAAGGCGATAATGCGGTTCCACCAGCATCCAGCGATTGGGCACGGCCAAGTAGCCGACGCCACCGGATTTCAGGACGCGGTGCAGTTCACGCAGGTGTCGGTCCTGCGCGTCATCATCACCGACGTGCTCGATCACGTGGTTGCTGATGACGACGTCGAACACGCCGTCGGCGAATGGAAGGCCCGTTCCCGTCACGGGAGTGAAACGATAACCGTCCTTCGACTGCCGATTGTCCACCACGTCCACAGCATCCACGTCGTACCGGCCGGAGGACTCGTGGACAAAGTAGTGGCTGATCCAGCCGGACCCGGCTCCAACTTCCAGCAGGCGTCGAGGTGAGGAATCGAGGGCGAGTTCCAGCAGCCGTTCGATCTTGCGCCCTTTCCTGTAGCGACCATCCATTGCCAGGGCGGCGTGCGGGCTGCGGGGCGGGTCAACCGTCATCGTGATGATCCATCCCACTGCGATCAAATCCCATGCTTTCGCCCAAGTTGCTTGCGCAGGCTTCAAGGGTGTCCGCGTATCCGTTGGCGACATGCTGCCAGTCGAACCTGTTGATGAGTTCTTGGCGCAGCACTTTCGCATCGGCTTGGGCGCACCCACTCTTCAACATGGTCAGAACGGCATTGGATAACTGCTCCCGATGGCGCGGATCGACAAGGCTGCATGACGCGTGGCCAAGCACATCACGCACCGCCGGCACGTCACCGGAGAGCACCGGGCAGCCGCAACCGGCGGCTTCCACAAGCACCAGCCCCAAGCCTTCCTGGTCGCCGGACCCAGCCTCGACGAACGGTGCCACGAAGATCGTGGCCCGTCGATACAGGTTGGGAAGGTCCGCTTGGGGAACCGCGCCGAGAAACTCGACGTGTTCGTCAATCCCGAGTCCTGCGACGCGACGCCTGAGCGCGGCTTCTTCCGGGCCGAACCCGGCAATGCGCAGGCGGACGCCGGGCCGGCGGGCGATCACCGCAGGCATCGCATCAAGCAGATGACGCAGCCCTTTCTTTTCCACCAGGCGGCCGACGAACAGCAGCTCATCGTCCGAGCGTGGCGTGTCGGGGTCCGGCACGAATCGATGCCGCAGATCGACGCCCATAGGTTGCACGCTGACATTGCCGGCGTCGGGTTCGATTTGCCGTATCCGCTCCCGCATCGCTTCACTGACCACCGTGACCGCGCATGCGCTGCGGATTACGAAACGCTTCATCCGCTGCAGCAAGCGGCCCTTGAGTGCGAACAGGTCGGCACCGTGCGAGGTGACCACGAACGGCACCTTGCGCCCGGGCAGGCGCTGCAAGATCGCAGCGATCAACCCCTGCGGGATCAACCAATGGGCATGGATGACATCGACGTCGCCCGCGCGGACCAGGCGCCAGGCCTGCCAGGCCTGTGCCAGCACGAAGCCAGGGACGAGCAGGTACTTCCATTGGCTGCGCCGCAGGTTGGTGACGATCCCGCCATCGTTGACCAGCGTTTCCAGGCGCGCGGGCGCGTAGCGATAACGGATCACCTCGACGCCATCAAACACCTCCGCCGTTTTCGCTCCGGGCGCATGGGGGCCGAGGACGATCACGCGGAAACGGTCGGTCAAGCGCTTTGCCAGCTCATGCACAAAGCCCGGCTCCGGATCGCCAGCCCAGCGCGGGTAGGTCGAGGCCAGCACCAGCAGCGTGGGTTTGCCCGTTCCGGGCCCGGTGGAAGGCCCGCTATCAATCATCCCTGCGGCACGTCAATGCCGTGATCTGCTCGGAAATCAGCCCGATCAGGAAGATGGAGTGACATGTTTTAGCTTCCTGTGCGCTGCGAAGTCAGTCGGCCTGTTCGGCAAGCCCGAGAGATTCTACCCTGTGTCTCACCACGGCTTCTTCCACGCGCGAGCCCTTGGATTGCCGTCCCTGCGGATCGCGAACGGGCGCGGACGAACGGTACCGTTTTCGGTACTATAATATGGCACCGCATCGCCATCGGATCCGCCATGGACAACAACACTGTGACCGCCGCCGAGCTCAAGCGCCGAGGAATGGCCGCGATCGAGGACGGCCTCAAGCGCGGCTCCGTTCGCATCATCAAGCGCAACAAGGTCGCCGCCGTGGTCATGTCCGCAGCGGACTACGAACGGCTCACCGTCGCGGCTGGCAAGAAGCCGCCGGGCGTGAGCGCGATGCAATGGCTGCTGACGTACCCGGCCACGGGGCGCAGCACCAAGCGCGAGCTCGACCAGCGCCTGCGCCAAGAGCGCGACTGGTGATTCTTTTTCTCGACGCCAACGCCCTGATCTATCTGATCGAAGGGGCGGAGCCGTTTGTCTCCCGCGTACGCGGGCAACTGCGGGCACTTGAGGCAGCCCATCCAGGGGCCCACATGGCCGTGAGCCGGCTGACTGCGCTTGAGTGCCGCACCGGACCGATGAAAGCCGGCGACGCTTCCATCCTCTCCCACTACGATGCCTTCTTCGCTCAACCCGACCTCGTCTGGGTTGAGCTGGACGCGACCGTGATCGACCTCGCCACCGCCATCCGCGCCCGCCACGGGTTGAGAACACCCGACGCACTGCAGGCAGCATGCTGCCTGCATCTGGGGCCGGAACATGCCTTCGTCACCGGCGACAAGGCGTTCGGGCGAGTTGCCGGCTTGAACGTGGTCACGCTTCGTTGATGCTGCGCCGCCTTCGATCACTCATCCCTGCGGTACGTCAACGCCGTGATCTGCTCGGAAATCAGCCCGATCAGGAAAATGATCACCGCCGCACTGAACAGCAGCACGCTCATGTTGGTGAACCGGCCTTCGGCTAGATAGGTGTAGGCGTAATAGCCCATTCCGGTCAGAAAGAAGGCGAACGCCGTGGGCGCGAACAGCTTCAGCGGCGCATACAGGGTCGCTATCTTGAAGATGATCAGCAGGAAACGGATGCCATCGCGGATCGGGCGGATGTGGCTCCTGCCGATGCGTTTGGCCACCGGGACCGGCACGTAGGCCACCGGGTAGGCGCTGCGGAAGAAGGCCATGGTGCTGGTGGTGGGATAGCTGAAGCCGTTGGGCAGCAGGTACAGGAACTCGCGGAACTTCGCCGCCCGCACCGCCCGGAATCCGGAGGTCAGGTCCTTCACGTCGGAGCCGGTCATGCGGCTGGCCAGCCAGTTGTAGAAAGCGTTGGCGGCGCCGCGGTGCACGCCGGCCTGACCGGCCCGGTCGCGGGCACCGACCACCATGTCGTATCCCTCGCCCAGCCGCTCCAGCAGCTGCGGAATACATGCCGGGTCATGCTGCCCATCCGCGTCCATGAACACCAGAACGTCCCCGCCTGCGGCCCGGGCACCGCGCTTGATCGCCGCGCCATTGCCCATGGAATAAGGAGAGGTCAGGGCTGTGGCACCGTACTCGGCAGCCACCGCCGCGGTGTCGTCGGTGGACCCGTCATCGACCACGATGATCTCGGCGTCCGGCATTTGGGCGCGCAGGGCCGGCAGGACACGCCGCAGGCCTTCGGCCTCGTTCTTGGCCGGCAGAATGACTGAAACTTTCATCGTGTCCCCTTTGTGCCAAGGGTAGCCGGAAACCCCGCCCTGCTGCAGGCCGGACCTCCGGGGGCGTGACCGGCGTCCGGCTGTGGCACAGCGGTTGCTTGCGGTAAAGTCGGCACTTCGTGGAGGATCCGAATGAACGCAGTCGCCTCGGCCAATCTGGTCGGAATCACCGGCATCGCCCGTCGTCTCGTCCTGGACGGCGTACTGGACGACGCCACCGCCCGCGAGGCTTTGGACAAGGCCTCGGCCCAGCGCAAGCCGATCGCCCAGTACCTGCGGGAGCACAAGCTGGTCACTTCGGCCCAGCTGGCCGGCGCCAACTCCATCGAATTCGGCATGCCGGTCTTCGATCCGTCGGTGATGGACGGGTCGTTCAGTGCGATCAAGCTGGTCAGCGAGGAGCTGCTGGCCAAGCACGCCATCCTGCCCCTGTTCAAGCGCGGCGGCCGGCTGTTCGTGGGCACGCCCGACCCCACCAACACCCACGCCATGGACGAGGTGAAGTTCCACACCAACCTGACGGTCGAGCCGATCCTGGTGGACGAGGACAAGCTGCGCCGCTGCGTGGAGCTGTGGCAGGACGCCGGGGACGCCTTTGGCGATGCGCTCGAAGACTCCGAAGGCCTGGACAACCTCGACGTCAGCGGCGGCGAGGATGAGGGCAGCGATTCCGGGGTGAATGCCACGGGTGATGACACCCCGGTGGTCAAGTTCGTCAACAAGGTCCTGATCGATGCCATCAAGAAGGGGGCCTCGGATATCCACTTCGAGCCCTACGAGGATGACTTCCGGGTGCGTCTGCGCATCGACGGCATTCTCAAGCAGGCCGCGAAGATGCCGGTCAAGCTGAACCAGCGGATCACCGCCCGCCTGAAGGTCATGGCCCAACTGGACATCGCCGAGAAGCGGGTGCCGCAGGACGGCCGCATCAAGCTCAACCTGAGCAAGACCAAGCAGATCGACTTCCGCGTCAGCACCCTGCCGACCCTGTTCGGCGAAAAGGTGGTGCTGCGTATCCTCGACGGCAGCGCCGCCAAACTCGGCATCGAGAAGCTGGGCTATGAGCCGGAGCAGCAGAAGATCTTCCTTGATGCCATCCACAAGCCCTATGGGATGGTGCTGGTCACCGGCCCCACCGGATCCGGCAAGACGGTCAGCCTGTACACGGCGCTCGGCATCCTCAACGACGACATGCGCAACATCTCCACCGTGGAGGATCCGGTGGAAATCCGCCTGCCCGGCGTGAACCAGGTGCAGCAGAACGTTAAACGCGGCATGACCTTTGCCGCGGCCCTGCGCAGCTTCCTGCGCCAGGACCCGGACATCATCATGGTGGGCGAGATCCGCGACCTTGAAACCGCCGAGATCGCGATCAAGGCCGCCCAGACCGGCCACATGGTGCTCTCCACGCTGCACACCAACGACGCCCCGCAAACCATTGCCCGCTTGATGAACATGGGTATTGCGCCCTACAACATCACCAGCTCGGTCACTGTGGTGGTCGCCCAGCGCCTGTGCCGCCGGCTCTGCCCCAGATGCAAGCGTCCGCAGGATCTGCCCGAGAACGCCCTGTTGGCCGAGGGATTCACCGCCGATGAGATCCATGCCGGCTTCACGATTTACGAGGCCGTGGGCTGCGACGAGTGCACCGGTGGCTACAAGGGCCGGGTGGGCATCTACCAGGTGCTGCCGATGAGCGACGAGATCCAGACCATCGTGCTGCAGGGCGGCAACGCGCTGCAGATCGCGGAGGCGGCCAAGGCCGCCGGGGTGAAGGATCTGCGCCAATCGGCGTTGCTGAAGGCGAGGAATGGGCTGACTAGCCTGGCGGAGATCAACCGGATTACGGTCGACTGAGAGCTTTGCGGGGAAGGAAAGGTCGGAACCCGGAGCGGCGTCACAAACGGAAATTTCACTTTGCGCCGCAAGGGTTTAGGATGTGCTCTTGCGGCCTGGTCGGGGTTCCGGGCCTTTAGGGGAGTCTGAACATGTCTGTGACCGGTAGCGCCGCGCGAACCGCCGCGAAGAAGCCCGTTGTGCACCAGCGTGCCGGCGTGGAGCTGACGCCCTTCGTCTGGCAGGGCACCGACAAGCGCGGCAAGAAGATGAAAGGCGAGCAGTCGGCGAAGAACGCCAACCTGCTCCGTGCCGAGCTGCGTCGCCAGGGCATCACGCCCCAGGTGGTCAAGGCCAAGGGCAAACCACTGTTCGGCAGCTCGGGCAAGCGCATCTCGTCCAAGGACATCGCGGTGTTCAGCCGCCAGCTCGCGACGATGATCAAATCCGGCGTGCCGATCGTCCAGTCGCTGGAGATCATTGGCAACGGCAACAAGAACGTCCGGATGAAGACCATGGTCGACTCGCTGCGCCTGGATCTCGAGGGCGGCCTGTCGATCTACGAAGCAATGAGCAAGCATCCGGTGCAGTTCGACGAGTTGTATCGGAATCTGGTGAAGGCCGGCGAAGGCGCGGGCGTGCTGGAGACCGTGCTCGAGACCATCGCCACGTACAAGGAAAACGTCGAGAGCCTCAAGGGCAAGATCAAGAAGGCGCTGTTCTACCCGGCAACGGTGGTTGCGGTCGCGCTTCTGGTCAGTGCCATCCTGCTGGTCTACGTGGTGCCACAGTTCGAATCGGTATTCGCGGGCTTTGGCACCGAACTTCCGGCGTTTACCCAGCTGATCGTGGGCGCATCACGGTTCATGGTGCAGTGGTGGTGGATCATCCTGCTGGCGACGGTGGCCACCATCGTGGGCACGATCTTCATCTTCAAGCGCTCGCCCGCGTTCCAGCATTTTTGCGACCGGTTGATCCTCAAGGTCCCGGTGATCGGCCAGATCATGCACAACTCGGCCATCGCACGCTTCGCCCGGACGCTGGCAACGACCTTCCAGGCCGGTGTTCCCCTGGTGGAAGCGCTGGATATCGTGGCCGGTGCAACCGGCAACACCGTGTACGAGAAGGCCACCCACGAGATCAAGAACGACGTCGCCGTGGGCTACCAGCTCAATATGTCCATGAAGCAGGTGAACCTGTTCCCGCACATGGTCATCCAGATGGCGGCGATCGGCGAAGAGGCCGGTGCGCTCGACACCATGCTGTTCAAGGTGGCCGAGTTCTATGAGGAAGAGGTCAACAACGCCGTGGATGCGCTGTCCAGCCTGCTGGAGCCGCTGATCATGGTGTTCATCGGCACGATCGTGGGCGGCATGGTCGTCGGCATGTACCTCCCGATCTTCAAGCTCGCCGCGGTGGTCTGACCTAGCAGTGGCCTTCCTCGACCAGAACCCCGAGATCGGCTACCCGCTGGTCGCAGGCCTCGGCCTGCTTGTCGGCAGCTTCCTCAATGTGGTCATCCTGCGCCTGCCCAGGCGCATGGAGTGGCAGTGGAAGCGCGACAGCCGCGAGATGCTGGGCGAGCCGGAGCTCTACGATCCGCCGCCGCCGGGCATCGTGGTGGAGCGCTCGCACTGCCCGCATTGCGGGCATCAGCTGAGCTGGTACGAGAACATCCCGGTGCTGAGCTGGCTGGCGCTGCGCGGCAAGTGCCGCAGCTGCAAGGCCCCGATCTCCGCGCAGTACCCGGCGGTGGAACTGCTGACCATGCTGCTGGTGCTGGCCAGCGTGTGGACCTTCGGCTTCGGCTGGCAGGGCTTTGGCGCGGCGCTGCTGAGCTGCTACCTGGTCGCGCTGGGCGGCATCGACCTGCGCACCCAGCTGCTGCCGGATTCGCTCACATTGCCCTTGATGTGGCTGGGGCTGATCGCGGCGGTGGAAAACCTGTACCACGGGCCCAAGGAGGCCCTGCTTGGCGCAATCGCCGGCTACGTGAGCCTGTGGACGGTGTGGTGGGGCTACAAACAGTTCACCGGCAAGGACGGCATGGGCCACGGCGACTTCAAGCTGCTGGCCGCGCTGGGCGCCTGGTGCGGGCTGGCGGGCGTGCTGCCGATCATCCTGGTGTCGTCGCTGGTGGGCGCGGTGATTGGTGGCGCCTGGCTGATGATCAAGGGCCGCGAGCGCGCCACGCCGATTCCCTTTGGGCCGTTCCTGGCGGCGGCGGGGTGGATTGTGTTCATGTGGGGTGACGGGATCATCGGCGCCTACAGGGCCTACGCGGGCCTGTAACGCCTATGTAGGAACGGTTATTTGTAGGAGCAGCTTTTGTGGGAGCGGCTATAGCCGCGATCAGATGGGCGGGAATCCCTACGACGCTGCGCGAAACCAAGGCTGTGATCGCGGCTATAGCCGCTCCTGCAAAGGCGGTTTCTTATCCTTTTTCTGGGCGGATCCCTCGCGCCCAGTCCGGAGCGACCCGCATTCATTCCCTCAAGCCCAGCGCGCGCAGCAATGCATCCACTTGGCCGAATGCGTCTTGCTGCCATTGGTCCGGGGTACGCTCTCCCAGGACCTCTGTCTCCTCCACGAACAGGCGAACGCTGGTGGGACCATAACTATCCGGAGCCTCGAACTTTCCCGCGATGAAACGGTATCCGGCATCGCCGCTCTTCTGCTCCAGCACTGACCTACAGGCGTCGGCCAGCGCTTCGATGCCACCCGGATAGTTCCGGACGCAGTAATAAATGTCGTAGGCATCCTTCTGCTTGTGCCGGTGTTCGATGGCGTACCCCTTCATCGCCAACAACGCCGGAATCGAGCAGACCGCGATCTCGACGCGATTCGTGCCGCCGGCCGGCATGAAGCCCGACACCGCCACCATCTCGTAGAAATGCGTTGCCAGGTCCGCGCCGTCCGCTCTCTGCACGGCGAAGTTCTCGATCATTGGCGGAACGTTCTTCACGATGTCGGCGTCCCGCGGCATCAGGAAGTCGACGACGACATCGATCGGAGGACCGCCATCGCCAGCCGACACCTTCCGGACCAACTGGAAGCGCCGAAATTCCTCGCGCTGCTGGTACCCATGTCGCAGCAGTGCCTCGACGAGCCTCGCGTACTCCCCGTCACCCAACGCCTCTGCGTCCAAGCCGAGATCCAGGTCGAGCGTGCCGACGTGTGGCATGTCCTCGTTGTCGAGCAGCAGCCACGGCACGGCACCGCCGATCACAGCGAACTTGCCCTTGAAGCTCCCGAGGATCTGGCCGATCTCGACCAGCACCGTTTTCACCGCGGTTGTGGTGCGGTCGTCGTAGTCGGCTGCTGACTGCGGCTCCTGTGGGCTCACGTCTTCTGCCACGCCAGCATTTCCCTGCGTAGATGGTCGGCCGCTTCCGCACCGCGCTCGCCGGCCACGCGGAGATCCAGATACGTTTGCACCGGGCTCGTACAGACCGCCCCTGGTGCGGGTTCCACGGTATCCCGAAACAAGCCCGCATCCTTGGGCAGCGCCACGATGACATTCTGACCTTTCGAGGCTGCAGAAAGCCCCAGCGCGCCATGAAGCCGTTCAAGACCTTTCTGGTCTGCATAGAAATATTGCGTGCCGGTGCGCGCATAGGGTGCCAGCCACTGCGCAGCAGAGTACGAAGCGAACACTGCCTGCCCGCCTTCATCTCCCGCGTGCAGTGTCTGGCGCGCGGCATCTTCCAGCGCGCGGCCGTGCAGCGTCGTGTAGAAGCCCAGGCGCTTGCCCGCCGGCGGTTCGTAAGCACTCGCCCACTCATCGAGCAGCGCCTCAGGCCTGGCCAAGAGCAACCCATCGTCCGAGACTTCCGCCCACTCCCGGTCCAGCAACCCGTTGCGCACGTTGCTGACATGACCCACGCTGACAGCAGCGGCTTCGGCAAGTTCGACAACGCGCCAGGCCCGGTCCGGTTGGCGAAGCAGGACTCGCAGCACCTGAGCGGACTTCGGCGTGAACAAGGACTTGAGTCCGCGGCGTTCGCTGTCCGGCTTGTTCGCCACCTGCCGATCGATGAAGATGCCATCGAACGACAGGTGGGCATTGCCCTCGAAATCGAGGAAGCCGACCCCTTCCTCGCGGCACATCGACTGCGCATTCGGCGACAGATAGGGGGCAATGAAGACCGGAATCGCTCCTTGCGCTTTCCGGGCCACGTAGTTGCGTAGCTGAAGAAGTGCCGCTCGCGCGTATCGCGGTTGGCCGCTGGACTTCACTTCGCAAGCCAGAATTCGGGGCTGGCCTGCCGCTTCGAGGTGTACAAGGATGTCAACCCCGTCCCCGGCAGCGGAAACCTGCTGATCGACGCTCACCACCGTGATTGCCGACACCCGCTCAAGCAGCTCCCGGAGCGCCTCGGCTGCCCGGGTTTCTGCGATTCTCACGGATTCAGGGTATTTCAGCACTTGCTGAAAATATCACTTCTAGTGAAATAGTCAACAAAGGCAGGTTTCAGCAGATGCTGAAAGGGGCCTATAGTCTGAAAGCACACGTTGAATTCGCGGAATGGTGCGCGCTCACCCCGGGTGATCTCGCCCATCTGTTCCCCATGCGCACTCACCTGTTATCTGATCGCGCTGTCGGGCATCGACCTGCGCACCCAGCTGCTGCCGGATTCGCTCACATTGCCGCTGATGTGGCTGGGGCTGATCGCGGCGGTGGAGAACCTGTACCACGGGCCCAAGGAGGCCCTGCTGGGCGCGATTGCCGGCTACGTGAGCCTGTGGGTGGTGTGGTGGGGCTACAAGCAGTTCACCGGCAAGGACGGCATGGGCCACGGCGACTTCAAGCTGCTGGCCGCGCTGGGCGCCTGGTGCGGGCTTGCGGGCGTGCTGCCGATCATCCTGGTGTCGTCGCTGGTGGGCGCGGTGATTGGTGGCGCCTGGCTGATGATCAAGGGCCGCGAGCGCGCCACGCCGATTCCCTTTGGGCCGTTCCTGGCGGCGGCGGGGTGGATCGTGTTCATGTGGGGCGATCC
>NZ_JBCLUZ010000018.1:0-82479 GCF_039548395.1 Luteimonas changyuni | reverse complement strand
AGGGGGGATGCCCAGAGCCGGCCATGGATGGCCGGCGGCCGGAACTGGGAGCAGGATGCGCATATTCCGGCTGGGCATCCCCCCTGCCTCCACGGCGGGCAGCGCGCCCCACCCTCCCGAAGCAATCAACCGGAAGCCTCCCTCAACCAGGATAAGAACCTCTTCCGTCTCGACCCCTGCGTGGCGCCATGTCGATGCGATGCCACAATCGGCGGATGGACCTGGTGACCCCCGAAGGCGAAGACGGCGCGCTCCGCGCCCACGTTGACCGCTTACTGGCGCGCCTGCAGCCCGGCCTGGCCGAGCGCGGCGGCGAGCCGCTGCGGCGGGTCGTGTCCGCGAGCGACTTCGCCGCCGAGGTCTTCGCGCGCCAGCCGCAGGCGCTGGAAGCGCTGCTGGATGATCCCTCCGCGCCCATCGCGCCGCCGCGGCTTGATCCCGAAGCGCCCGACGCATGGCCGGGCCAGCTGCGCGCTTACCGCCGCGCAGCCTCCGCGCGCCTGATCTGGCGAGACCTGAACGGGCTGGATGAAGTGGCCGACACCCTGGCCGGGAGCACCCGCCTGGCCGAGACCTGCCTGCAGTTCGGGCTGGCCGCGCTGGAAGCCGGGCTTGTCGCGCGCCACGGCGTGGTCCGCGATGGCGGCGGCGCGCCGGTGGGGCTGGTGGTGTTCGCGCTGGGCAAGCTCGGCGGCGGCGAACTGAACTTCAGCTCCGATGTCGATCTTGTCTATGCCTATCCCGAAGCCGGCGAAAGCGACGGCCCGCGCCCGCTAGCCGCCGACGACTACTTCGCCCGCCTGGGCCGCGCGCTGGCGAAGCTGCTCGACGAACAGACCGCCGACGGCTTCTGCCACCGCGTCGACCTGCGGCTGCGTCCCTTCGGCAACGCCGGCCGGGTGGCGCTGAGCTTCGCGGCGATGGAGCAGTACTTCCAGCGCGAGGGCCGCGACTGGGAGCGCTACGCCTGGCAGAAGGCGCGACCGGTGGCCGGCGACATCGACGCCGGGGAGCGCTTCCTGGTGGCGCTGCGCCCCTTCGTCTATCGCCGCTACCTGGACTACGGTGCCCTGTCCGGGCTGCGCGAGATGAAGGCCGCGATCTCGGCCGAGGTCGCGCGCAAGGACCTGGCCGATGACATCAAGCGCGGGCCCGGCGGCATCCGCGAGATCGAGTTCCTGGTGCAGGCGCTGCAGCTGATCCGCGGCGGACGCGAGGCGGCGCTGCGCGGTCGCAGCCTGCTGCCCATGCTCGACGCACTGCGTGCAGCGCGCCAGATCGAGCCGGAGGCGGCGGGCGATCTTGCCGAGGCCTATCTGTTCCTGCGCCGGGTCGAGAACCGGCTGCAGATGCTGCGCGATGCCCAGACCCACGTGCTGCCGAGCGATCCGCTCGACCGCCTGCGCATCGCCGGTGGCCTGGGCCATGCCGACTGGGAAGCGCTGCTGGCCGCGCTGGAGCCGCGACGCGAACGCGTGGCCGCCGAGTTCGACGCCCTGCTTGCGCATCGCGACGAATCGCGCGCGGCCGTCAGCGGCGACCTGGCCGGCTACTGGCGCGCGCTGCCCGACGGCGGCGACGCCGGCGTGCTGGCCGCGGCCGGCTTCGGCGACCAGGGCGAGGTTGACGCCGCGCTGCGCGATTTCGTGCGCTCGCCCAGCGTGCGCGACCTGTCCGACGCCGCGCGCGCGCGCCTGGACCGGGTGATGCCGGTGATGCTGCAGGCCAGCGCGCCGGCCGACCGCCCGCTGCAGGCCATGCGCCGGCTGCTGGCCCTGCTGCACAACATCCTGCGTCGCGCCAGCTACCTCGCCCTGCTCGACGAACAGCCCGCGGCGCTGGCGCGGCTGATCGACCTGGTGACCCGCAGCGCCTTCCTCGCCGAACGCGTCGCCGCCCACCCGCTGCTGCTCGACGAACTGCTGGACGCGCGCGTGGACGGGCCGATGCCCGGACGCGGGCAGATCGATGTCGCCTGCGCGGCCGCGCTGCAGCGCGACGACATCGAGGGCGCGCTGTTCACGCTCAACGAAACCCGCCAGGCGCTGAGCTTCCGCATCGCGCTGGCCACGCTGGACGGACGCATGGCGGCCGTCGACAGCGCACACCAGCTGGCGCTGTTGGCCGATGGCGTGCTTGCCATCGTGGTCGCGCTCGCGGAGCGCGAGATGCGCGCCGCGCACGGCGTGGTGGTCGATGCGCCCTTCGCCGCCATCGGCTACGGCAGCCTGGGCGGGGCGGAGCTCGGCGTCGGTTCCGACCTCGACCTGGTGTTCCTGTACGACGCGCCCGCCGATGCCCTGTCCGATGGCCCGCGTCCGCTGGAGGCGCAGCGCTGGTTCGCGCGCTTCGCGCAGAAGATCGTGCTGCTGCTGGGCACGATCACCGGCGCCGGCCGCCTGTACGAGGTCGACGTCCGCCTGCGTCCGGACGGCGGCAGCGGCCTGCTGGTGTCAACGCTGGCGGCCTATGGCGAATACCAGCGCGAGCGCGCCTGGACCTGGGAACACCAGGCGCTGGTGCGCGCGCGCTGTGCAACCGGCGACGCAGGCCTGTGCGCGGCGTTCGAGCGCGTGCGCGCCGCCGCCCTGGCGCGGCCGCGCGACTGGCCGGCGCTGGCCGCCGACGTGGCCGGCATGCGTGCGCGCATGCGCGCCGAGCTCGACCGGGGCGGCGGCGGCCTGTTCGACCTCAAGCAGGGCGAGGGCGGCCTGGTGGACCTGGAATTCCTGCTGCAGGCGCTCGTGCTCGGGCACGCGGCGCAGCATCCGGGCCTGCTGGAGCCGCGCTCCACACGCGGGCTGGTCGCCGCCTGCCGCGACGCCGGCCTGCTCGAAGCGGCTACCGCCGAAGCGCTGGCCGCCGCGCATGCCGAACTGGTGGCGCAGGGCCTGGCCCAGACCCTCGATCGCCGCGCCCGCATCGTTCCGCGCAGCGAAGCGCTCGACACCGCCCGCACCGCCATCACCGGCGCACTGCGCGCAGCCGGCCTGCACCCGACCCCCTGACGCAGAACGCTATTGCGCCCGCGCTCAGCCGGCCTTCGCCGCCGCGTCGATATCGATGCCGGCCAGGCGCTGCAGGGCTTCGGCGTACTTCGCCCGCGTGCGCTCGATCACGCCAGCCGGCAGGCGCGGCCCGGGTGCGGTCTTGTCCCAGTCCAGCGTCTCCAGGTAATCGCGCACGAACTGCTTGTCGTAGCTCGGTGGGCTGGTCCCGACTTCGTAGGCATCGGCCGGCCAGTAGCGCGATGAGTCGGGCGTGAGCATTTCGTCCATCACGTACAGGCGGCCGTCGGCATCGGTGCCGAACTCGAACTTGGTGTCGGCCAGGATGATGCCGCGCCCGGCCGCGTACTCGGCGGCGAAGGCGTAGAGGCGCAGGGTCGCGTCGCGCACCTGCTCGGCCAGCTCGGCGCCGATCTTGCGCACCATGGCGTCGAAGTCGATGTTCTCGTCGTGGTCGCCGGCGGCGGCCTTGGTCGAAGGCGTGAAGATCGGCTGGGGCAGCTTTTCCGCCTGGCGCAGGCCGTCGGGCAGGGCGATTCCGCTCACGCGCCCGGTGCGCTGGTAGTCCTTCCAGCCGCTGCCGATGAGATATCCGCGGGCGATGGCCTCCACCGGGACCGGCTTCAGGCGGCGGGTGACCACCGAGCGCAGGCGATAGGCCTCCGCGTCCACGCCTTCGGGCAGCACGGTGGCCACGTCGATGCCGGTGAGGTGGTTGCGCACCAGGTGCTCGGTCAGCTCGAACCAGAAGTTCGACACCTGGGTGAGCATCTCGCCCTTGCCGGGGATGGGGTCTGGCAGGACCACGTCGAAGGCGCTGAGGCGGTCGGTGGCGACCATCAGCAGCAGCGGTCCGAACGCCTCCGGCCCGGAGCCGGGAGGGAGCGCGTACACGTCGCGGACCTTGCCGCGGTGGAGCAGTTCGAACCCGGGCAGGCGGGCTTCGAGCAGGGTCGTGGCCATGGGTCGTATCGCAGCCGTCGGGCGAGCATTGTAGCGATGCGCGGTGTTTGCGCGACCCGTGACGCTAGAATCAGCCGCATGAAGCGATGGTATGGAAAACTCCTCGGGTTCGTCGCCGGTTGGCTGCTGATGCGACACCCGGCCGGCGGCCTCATCGGCCTGCTGATCGGGCACGCGTTCGACAGCGACTGGTTCCGGCGCCCGGACCACGATGCCTGGAGCGTCCTCGGCCTGGGTCCGGAGGCCAGCGAGGCCGAGGTCGACCTCGCCTATCGCCGGCTGATGGCCCAGTACCATCCCGACCGCATGACCGGCGCCGCGCCCGAGCTGCTTGAACAGGCGCAGCGCCGCGCGGCCGAGATCAACCAGGCCTACGACCGGATCCGGACCAGGCGCCGCAGCGGCCGGTAGAATCGGCGGTCCAGGTGCGTCCATGCGCGCCCCGGCGCGAACCCGCGGAGCGGGCGCGGCCGAGGCTGGCGTGGCCACCGGCTGCCCACCTGTCTGCCTGCGAGCCCGCCATGCTGCCGACCGTCATCGCCCCGTCCATCCTGTCCGCCGACTTCGCGCGCCTGGGGGAGGAGGTCGACAAGGTCCTCGCCGCCGGCGCCGACTGGGTGCACTTCGACGTGATGGACAACCATTACGTGCCCAACCTGACCATCGGCCCGCTGGTGTGCAGCGCGCTGCGCAAGCACGGCGTCACCGCGCCGATCGACGTGCACCTGATGGTGTCGCCGGTGGACCGCATCGTCGGTGACTTCGCCGAGGCCGGCGCGACGCTGATCAGCTTCCATCCCGAGGCGAGCGGCCACGTGCACCGCACCATCCAGCTGATCCGCGCCGCCGGCTGCAGGCCGGGCCTGGTGCTGAACCCGGCGACGCCGGTCGACGTGCTGGACTACGTGCTCGACGAACTGGACCTGGTGCTGCTGATGTCGGTGAACCCCGGTTTCGGCGGCCAGGCCTTCATCCCTTCGGCGCTCGACAAGCTGCGCAAGGTGCGCGAGCGCATCGACGCCAGCGGGCGCGAGGTGCGGCTGGAAATCGACGGCGGGGTGAAGCCCGACAACATCGGCGCGATCGCGGCCGCGGGTGCGGACACGTTCGTGGCGGGCTCGGCGATCTTCAGCCAGCCCGACTATGCCGATGTGGTCTCGCGGATGCGCCGCGAGGTCGCGCAGGCCTGCGGCACCGCCGCGCCGTGAGCGCCGGTCCGGACTGCGACCGCCGCGTCCGGCCGCAGGCATGAACGCGCCGCGCTGGCTGCTGGTCATCAACGGCAAGTCCGCGGGCGACGATGCGCTGCGCGAGGCCGTGGACGCGATCCGCAAGCGCGGCGTGCACATCGACGTGCGCGTGACCTGGGAGCCCGGGGACGGCGCGCGTTGCGTTGACGCCGCGCTTGCGGATGGCGTCGACGCCGTCGTTGCCGCCGGCCGCGATGGCACCCTGAGCGAGGTCGCGACCGCGCTGGCCGGACGCGACGCGGGGGCCGGTGCGCTGCCCGCGCTGGGGCTGGTGCCCATGGGCACGGCCAACGATTTCGCCTCCGCCGCGGGTCTCCCCGACGCGCCGCTGGCCGCGCTCGAGCTGCTGCTGGCGCAGCCCGCGCGCGACATCGACCTGCTGCGGCTGGAGGGCGGCGGAGGTACCCACTGGGCGGCCAACCTGGCCAGCGCCGGCTTCGGTACCCAGGTCACGCTCGATACCGATGAAGGCCTGAAGAAGCTGCTTGGCGGCCTGGCCTACCTGGTGACGGGGCTGGCTCGCCTCGGGCGGATCGACCCGATCGCCGCGCGCCTGCGCGGCCCCGGCTTCGCGTGGGACGGTGGATTCATCGCCCTGGGCATCGGCAACGGCCGCCAGGCCGGCGGCGGCCAGGCGCTGTGTCCCGATGCCCTGATCGATGACGGGCTGCTTGACGTCACCATCGTCCCCGACCTCGAGGGCGAGGTCGCGGCCACGCTGGGCACGGTGCTGGCGGAGGGTCGGGGCGCCGCGCTCGAACGGGTGGCCGTGCGCGCGCGCCTGCCCTGGCTGGAGATCGAGGCCGCGCAGCCGATGACGGTCAACCTTGACGGCGAGCCGGTGGAAGGCCGTCGCTTCCGCGTCGAAGCCGTCGCCCGCCGGCTGCGCATGCACCTGCCGCCCGACTGCGCGCTGCTCGCTCCGGGCGACGCCGACCCATCCGCCACGGAGCCGCGATGATTCCCGCCCAGTTCCAGCAGCATGCCGCCGCCGGCCACACCCGCATCCCGGTGGTGCGCGAAGTGCTGTCCGACCTCGACACGCCGCTGTCGGTCTACCTGAAGCTGGCCGACGGCCCGCACAGCTGCCTGTTCGAATCGGTCGAGGGCGGCGAGCGCTTCGGCCGCTACTCGATCATCGGCCTGCCGGCCACGCGCGTGCACGAGTTCCGCGGCCACCGCTACGCGCTGCGCGAGCACGGCGAAATCGTGGAAGAGCGCGAAGTTGCCGATCCCTTCGCCGAGGTCGAGCGCCTGCGCGCCGAACACTCGGTGCCGGAGGTCGACGGCCTCCCCGGCTTCAGCGGCGGGCTCGTGGGCTGGTTCGGCTTCGAGACCATCGGCTATATCGAGCCGCGCCTGGCCGCAGACGTGGGGCTGCGCGACGACCTCGACACGCCCGACATCCTGCTGATGCAGTGCGACGAACTGGCCGTGTTCGACAACCTCAAGGGGCGGCTGTACCTGGTGGTGCACGCCGACCCGCGCGAGGCGCAGGCGCTGGCGCGCGCGCAGCGCCGGCTGGACGCGCTGGTGCACCGCCTGCGCCAGGCCGGCACCGGCTATCCGGAAACCCTGCACCCGGCGGCGCTGGACGAGGGCGACTTCGTCTCCGGCTTCACCCGCGACGGCTTCATCGACGCGGTGGCGAAGGTGAAGGACTACATCGCCGGCGGCGACGTGTTCCAGGTGGTGCTGTCGCAGCGGCTGTCGGTGCCGTTCAACGCGCGCCCGGTCGATGTCTACCGCGCGCTGCGTGCGCTCAACCCATCGCCGTACATGTACTTCCTCGACGTCGGCGGCACCCAGGTGGTCGGCAGCTCGCCGGAGATCCTGGTGCGCATGCAGGACGGCGAAGTGACCGTGCGCCCGATCGCCGGCACCCGTCCGCGCGGCGCCACGCCGGCCGAGGATGCCGCGCTGGAAGCCGAACTGCTGGCCGACCCCAAGGAGCGCGCCGAGCACCTGATGCTGATCGACCTCGGGCGCAACGATGTCGGCCACGTCTCGCGGCCGGGCACGGTGGAGGTCGGCGAGCAGTTCGTGGTCGAACGCTACAGCCATGTCATGCACATCGTCAGCGAGGTCACCGGCAAGGTGCGCGACGGCCTGTCCTACGCCGACGTGCTGCGCGCGACCTTCCCGGCAGGCACCGTCAGCGGCGCGCCGAAGATCCGCGCGCTGGAGATCATCCGCGAGCTGGAGCCGATCAAGCGCAACGTCTACGCCGGCAGCATCGGCTACATCGCCTGGAACGGCGATGCCGACATGGCCATCGCGATCCGCACCGCCGTGATCCAGGACGGCCGCCTGCACGTCCAGGCCGGTGCCGGCATCGTCTACGACTCCGACCCGGTGAAGGAGTGGGAGGAGACGATGAACAAGGGGCGCGCGCTGTTTCGCGCGGTGGCGCAGGCGGCGCAGGGGCTCTGAAGCCCGGCCTCTGCACCGGGTAGTCTCCCGGGCGAGGCTCGGTATGCCCGCGGCTCAGGCCTTGACGATGAAGTCGATCACGATCGCGCCGGGTTCGCGCTGGCGGTAGGCGATCTCGATGCGGTCGCCGAAGCGGTCCACCAGCTGCGACAGCAGCGGCAGCGGGTCGTGGTCGTTGACGAAGCGCATCGCTTCGCCGGGCTGCAGGGCGCCCAGCGCGCCGAAGATCGCAGAGTGGCGGAAGCGACGGGCGATGCCGCGGGCGTCGAAGGGGTGCGCGGTGTACTCGGGCGCGTTGGCGGCAGCGTCGCTCATGGCGATCTCCTCTGGTCGGATGGTCGGGACCGGAAGCGTGTGCCCGCGATGGACCTGCCGGCCATGATCCAGGTCAGTTCGCCCGCGATCCGCAGCGCGAGGATCCAGGGTGGGCCGATGTGCCCGGACTGCGAACGTGCCGCGGCTGTCAGGCCCCACGTCGCGCCAGCCGCGCGAAGCCGTGGTACAGCAGCCACATCGCGCCGAAGAGGTAGGGGATGCAGCTCGGCACCCACATCAGCACCCCGGCCAGCTGCTGGTCGGCCATGACGTCCAGTCCAAGCTGCGGCGCGCGTTCGGCATAGATCGGATACAGCGGTCGCGCGGCAAAGGTCAGCAGCGCGCCGAGGAAGCCCATCTGCATCATCACCGCGACCATCGCCACCACGCCGGCGCCGGCACCAACGTGCGGATCGCGGATACGGCGCCACATCGCCGACCACAGCCAGAGACCCGAGGCGAGGAAGCTTCCGTGCATCGCCCAGTGCACCGGGTCGCTTTCCAGCGCCAGGGTGGTGGCGACCGGCAGGTGCCAGGTCAGGAGCACCGCGCCGTGCACGACCGAGGCCATGGTGAGCGCGGCAGTGGCGCGCGAGGTCGCGGCACCAAGCGCGCGGTGAAGCCTTCCCGCGACGCGCGCGGGCAGGGCATGCGCGGCGACGGCCAGGGGCTGTCCCGCGAGCAGCAGCGGCGGCACGAAGGCGATCAGCAGCATGTGCTGGGCGATGTGCGCGGCCAGCGACCACTCGCCATAGGCATCCAGCGGCCAGGTGGTGGAGAGCAGCAGCACGAGCACGCCGGTCGCCGCCGTGGCCACGCCCCCGACCCCGACGCCGGCGCCAATGCCGGCGCGGCCCCACAGGCGTCGCAGGCCGGCCGCGTAGAGCAGCGTCCAGGCCGCCAGCGGCAGCAGCAGCCAGGGTGAGGGCGTCCAGGCCGTGACCAGCGTCGGCGGGTGTTCGTGGCCGGCATGGGCAAACACCGGCCCGGCCGGCAGCGCGAGGGCGGCGAACCCCATCTGCGACCACCACGACCGCTTCGCACCCGCGCGTGCACACTGGCGCGAACCCGTCGGGGGCGCACCGTGTATTTCTGGCTGAAGATCCTGCATGTGTCGGCGATGGTCCTCTGGTTCGCGGGCCTGTTCTTCCTGCCGCGGCTGTTCGTGGCGCGCCACCGCGGCCAGCGCGATGGCGCCGCGGCCTACTTCAACGTCGCCGCCAATATGGTGTTCTTCCGCCTGGCCACGCCGGCGGCCCTGGTCGCCGTGCTCTCGGGCACGGTGCTGATCGCCTTCGGCCCGAGCGGCGCGTGGCTGGTGATGAAGCTGGTGGTGGTGACCGGCGCGGTGCTGCTGCACCTGTACATGGGAATGGTGCTGTACGAACTCGGGCAGGGGCGCGAGCGCCACGGCGTCGGTTTCTACCGCGTCCTCGGCTGGACGCCGCTGGTGATCGTGCTCGCGGTCGCCGCGCTCACCGGAGCCAAGCCGACGACGGTCGGCGATCTGCCGCCGCCGCCGGGGGCCACGGCGCGTCCCTGATTCGCGGAACGCGCACGCCGTCCGCGCGGGATCAGGCTTCCGGCGGCGCATCCGGTCCACGGTCTTCGCCGCCCTCGTGTCCGGCCACGCCAATGCCGTGGTGGAAACTCAGCCCGCCGCCCAGCCAGCCGGCGACGCCCACCAACACCAGCATCACCGAAGACAGCAGCAGGCCCCACGGCCAGACCGCCGCCACCGGGTCAGGCCAGCGCAGCCAGGTGTTGGCCGCGGCGACCGCAAGCAGGGTCACGGCCGAGATCGCATGGCTCCAGGCCGAGACGTGCCGGCGCACCACGCGGATCATCAGCAGGTCGACCGTGCCGACGGCGCCGGCCACCAGGCCCATCAGCAGCCCCGCGACATTGAGCACGCCGGCCATCTGCGCCCAGAACGGCAGTCCACTCCACAGGTACAGCAGGTCCAGCGGCGCCACCACCGACAGGAACGCGATCGGGAACACCACGAGCATGGGATGCACCGGATGCTTGCGGATCGCCACCCGGCTTTCGACGGTGCGGGTGAGCTGCGGTGGCGTTGGTTGTTTCAGCGAGCGGCGCATGTCAGGCGCACCCGGGCAGCAGCAGGACGGGGATGGTGGTGAAGCACACCGCGACGGTCGCCATCGCCGAGAGCGCGCCGGTGGTCGCGGCCGTGAAGCGGCGTCGTGCCGCCTGCGCCGGAGCGTCACTGCCGGGCCGCGCGTCGCGCCAGGCGCGCAATGCGCGCAGGCCCAGCCAGGCAAGGGCGGCGAGGGCGACCACCGTCAGGCCGGACAGCCACCACGCCAGCGCCTCTGCACCGGCGAAGCGGATGCGGTCCAGGCCTTCGGCACAGGCCACGCCTTGCAGCGAGTAGACGGCCACGAAATGCAGTGCCCAGACCACCATGGGGGCGGCGATGCCGGTGAGCCGGTATGGGGACAGCGGACCGGTCATGCCAGCCTCGGGAACAGGTGCAGGACGGCCCAGGCCAGCAGCCCCTGC
This sequence comes from Luteimonas changyuni, assembly GCF_039548395.1. Classification (NCBI taxonomy): domain Bacteria; kingdom Pseudomonadati; phylum Pseudomonadota; class Gammaproteobacteria; order Lysobacterales; family Lysobacteraceae; genus Luteimonas; species Luteimonas changyuni. The sequence goes on along the minus strand of NZ_JBCLUZ010000018.1, from coordinate 71,984 downwards.
GCCACGGTGTAGCGCCACAGCGCGGCGGTGACGCGCGATTCCAGCGGGCGGTCCGGAGTGACCAGTCCGCGGTGCAGGCGCGCGGCCACGAAGACCGCGAACAGGGCGGCGATCACCACGTGCACGGCATGGAAGCCGGCCAGGGTCCAGGCCACGGAGGCATAGGCGTGCACCTGCGGTCGGCCCGAAGGCAGCAGTGCCCAGCCGTGCGTGATCACGAAGACCATGCCGAAGGCGGCCGCGGCCAGCCAGCAGAGCGCGGCAACACGCCGGTCGTCGCGCCGCAATGCGCGGACGGCGAATCGCGTCGCCGCCGCGCAGGCCAGGAGCAGCACGAGCGCCACCACCGCCAAGCCCGTCGACGACGCGCCCAGGCCAGCAGGCGGCCAGGCTTCAGTGCCCAGCCACAGATAGAAATAGCTGAAGACAAGCGAAGCGAAGAGGGAGCCGTCGACCAGCAGCGAGATCACCAGCGCCCACCAGCCAGGTGCGTTGCGCGCGGCGTACTGGCTGGGGAGCGTCATTCCCGGTCCGGCCTCGAGCATCGCGGGTGCTCCGGGATGGCCCGTGGTCCACGCCCAGCGCCAGAGCAGCGCCAGCAGCGGAACCACCGTCGCCAGCGCGAACCAGTAGGCCTTGGCGATGAAGCAGGCCAGCACTACCGCGAGCGCGATCGCGGCCAGCAGCGGGAGCCAGGTCGGACCGGAGATGCGGATCACCTGCTCCGGCTTTGCGTCGAGCAGGCCGGTGCCGAGCACTTCGCGACGCCCGTGGCTGGCATCGCCGAGCAGGCCGTCGGGACGCGCGCTGGCCTCGGCGAGCAGCGGGTCGGCCCATAGCGGATCGCGGCCCTGCACCTGGGGGACCGAGGCGAAGTTGAAGTTCGGGACCGGCGCCTGCATCGCCCATTCCAGCGTTCCGGCGCGCCAGGGGTTGCGACGGCAGCGGGGGCCGTGGCGGAAGCTGAGCGCGACGTCCAGCAGCACCGCCACCATGCCGATCGCGAGCACGAAGCCCGCCGCGGTCGACACCAGGTTGAGCCAATGGAAACCGAGTTCGGGCAGATAGGTGTAAGCCCGCCGCGGCATGCCCAGCAGGCCGGTCAGGTACATCGGCAGGAAGGTCAGGTTGAAGCCGATGAACACCAGCCAGAACGCGGTGCGGCTGAGGCTCTCGGACGGCTCGCGCCCGCTGGTCAGCGGCAGCCAGTAGTACAGGCCCGCGAACAGCGGGAACATCAGCCCGCCGATCAGAACGTGGTGCAGGTGCGCGACGATGAAATGGCTGTCGTGCGCCTGCCAGTCGAAGGGCACCATCGCCACCATCACGCCGGTGAGCCCGCCCGGCACGAAGACGAAGAAGAACCCGAACAGGTACAGCGTCGGCACCCGCAGCCAGGGTCGCCCCGCCCACAGCGTCGCGATCCACGCGAACACCTGGATGCCCATCGGGATCGCCACCGCCATGCTCGCGGCGCTGAAAAAGGCCAGCGCCAGCAGCGGGATGCCGACGGTGAACATGTGGTGCACCCACAGCCCGAAGCTGAGGAAGCCGGTCGCCACCAGTGCCAGCACGACCCAGGTGTAGCCCACCATCGGCCGCCGCGCGAAGGTCGACACCACCATCGACACCACGCCCGCCGCTGGCAGGAAGATGATGTAGACCTCCGGGTGGCCGAACAGCCAGAACAGGTGCTGCCAGAGGAGCGGGTCGCCGCCGCGCGCGACATCGAAGAACACGAAGTCGAAGGCGCGCTGCACCTCCAGCAGGATGCTGGCGAGGATCAGCGGCGGGAAGCCGAAGACGATCATGAAGGACGTGACCAGCATCGCCCATGCGAACAGCGGGATGCGCCGCAGGTCCATGCCCGGCGCGCGGCTGATCAGGATGGCGACGATCATCTCCACCGCCGCCGCCACCGCCGCGATCTCGGAGAAGGTCACGCCGATCAGCCAGAAGTCTGCGTTGAGTCCCGGCGACCAGGTCGAGTCGGTGAGTGGTACGTACATGAACCAGCCGGAATCCGGCACCGCGTCGAACAGGAAACTCGAGTACAGGAACAGGCCGCCGAACAGATAGCACCAGTAGCCGAACGCCGACAGCCGCGGGAAGGGCAGGTCGCGCGCGCCGATCATCTTCGGCACCAGGTACAGCGCGAAGCCTTCCATCACCGGCACCGCGAACAGGAACATCATCGTGGTGCCGTGCATGGTCACGAATTCGGCGTAGCGCTGCGGATCCAGCACCTCGTTGCCGAACCAGGCCAGCTGCAGCCGGATGAACATCGACAGCAGGCCGCCGATGAGGAAGAACGCCAGGCCGGTGACGATGAAGCGCAGGCCGATGGTGGAGTGGTTGACCGCGGTCAGGCGGCCTCGCCACCCGGGTGGCGAACTCCACACGGCGTGCAGCGCGCGCAGGCGCGCGTCCATGTCGCCCGCCGCAGCGGCCCTGGTTACGGTACTCAAGGCGCGCTCCCGTCGCCCGCCCGCTCGGCCAGCCACGCCGCGTGCGCCGCGTCGCCATGCACCAGGACGTCGAAGGCCATGACCGCGTGCCCGGTGCCGCAGTATTCGGCGCACTGGCCGCGGACCGGCCCGCCGCGGTCGGCGCGCAGGCGCAGCAGGTTCACGCGCCCGGGGATGGCGTCGACCTTGCCGCCCAGGCGCGGGATCCAGAACGAATGGATGACGTCCTTGCTGGTGATGTGGAACTCGACCATGCGTCCGCGCGGCAGCGACAGCGTGTCGAGCGATTCGGCCACCACCCGGCCGTTGTCGTCCAGGTAGCGGAAGCGCCAGCGCCAGCGTTCGGCCACGACCTCGATGCGCGCATCGACCTGGTCCGCCGCGCCGGTGATGCGCGCGCTCGAGACCGAGCCATACACCAGCAGGCCCGCCAGCAGCACCGGCGGCAGCACCAGGCCGCCGCCGACGATCAGGCGCTCGGGGCGGGGCAACGCGCGCGTATTGCGGCCGCGGTACAGCGCGCGGGTGACCAGCGCCATGACCAGCAACCAGACGGCCAGCGCGCCCCAGAACATCGCCCACCAGATGCTGGCGATGGCGGCCGCGGACGGCCCCGCGGGATCGAGCGCCGACTGCGGGCCGGCGCACGCTGCAAGCAGCAACGCAGCCGGCGCAGCCGCACCGCGAACGGGCGGGAGGCGTGCCTTGGTCGCGACGATGTCAGTCCCCTCCTGTGGCTGGACGGACCGCCTGGCGGGAGCAGGTGGGCGCGGTCGGGACAGGCTAGCCATGCGCGCGCCGCGTGCGTGTGAATGCGCGCGCACCGTCGGCTTTGGGCGAGAATAAGCGGCTTGGGAGGCCCCGGTCGCCACCCGGCGGAGCCACGCAGCCATGCTGCTGATGATCGACAACTACGACAGCTTCACCTTCAACCTCGTGCAGTACCTGCAGGTGCTGGGCGCCGAGGTGGAGGTGGTGCGCAACGACGCGCTCAGCGTGGACGCGATCGCGCGGCGCGCGCCGAGCCACATCGTGATCTCTCCCGGCCCGTGCACGCCCAACGAGGCGGGCGTGTCGCTGGAGCTCATCGGGCGCCTGGGCGCGACCACGCCGATCCTCGGCGTCTGCCTCGGCCACCAGGCCATCGGTCAGGCCTACGGCGGCCGCGTGGTGCGCGCCGGCCGGATCATGCACGGCAAGACCTCGGCCATCCACCACGCCGGCAGCGGCGTGTTCGCCGGGCTGCCGGACGCCTACGAGGCCACGCGCTACCATTCCCTGGTGGTGGAGCAGGCAAGCCTGCCGGACTGCCTTGAAGTCACGGCCTGGACCAGGAACGCCGACGGCAGCCGCGAGGAGATCATGGGCCTGCGCCACCGCACGCACCCGGTTCAGGGCGTGCAGTTCCATCCGGAGTCGATCCTCAGCCAGCACGGCCTTGCGCTGCTGAAGAATTTCCTCGACGCCTGAGGCCGCCGCCGGTCCCCGCGCCGCGCTCCCGGCATCCCCCCATCGCCGACAGAAGCCAGTTCCCGACCATGCCCATCACCCCCCAGGAAGCCCTGCAGCGCACCATCGAACACCGCGAGATCTTCGAGGACGAGATGTTCGACCTCATGCGCCAGATGATGCGCGGTGAGGTGTCGCCGCTAATGACCGCGGCGATCATCATCGGGCTGCGGGTGAAAAAGGAGACGGTGGGCGAGATCACCGGCGCGGCGCGCGCGATGCGCGAGCTTGCGCGCAAGGTGGACGTCGCGGACCGCACGCATCTGGTCGACATCGTCGGCACCGGTGGCGACGGCGCCAACACCTTCAATATCTCCACGGCCTCGAGCTTCGTGATCGCGGCCGCCGGCGGGCGCGTGGCCAAGCACGGCGGGCGCAGCGTGTCGTCGACCTCGGGCAGCGCGGACGCCTACGAAGCCCTTGGCGCGACGATCGAGCTGCCGCCCGACGCCGTGGCGGACTCCATCGCGCGCACCGGCATCGGCTTCATGTACGCGCCGGCCTATCACCCGGCGATGAAGGTCGTGGCGCCCGTGCGTCGCGAGATGGGCGTACGCACGCTGTTCAACATCCTCGGGCCGCTGACCAATCCGGCCGACGCGCCGGCGATCCTGATGGGCGTGTTCCACGCCGACCTAGTCGGCATCCAGGTGCGCGTGCTGCAGGAGCTGGGCGCCGAGCGCGCGCTGGTGGTCTGGGGCCGCGACGGCATGGACGAGATTTCGCTTGGCGCCGGGACGCTGGTTGGCGAGCTGCGCGACGGCAAGGTGCGCGAGTACGAGATCCATCCGGAAGACTTCGGCATCCCGATGGCGGCCAGCCGCAACCTGAAGGTCGATGGCGCGAAGGAGTCGAAGGCCATGGTGCTGGAGGCGATCAGCGACGCCGACGGCCTGCCGGGGCGGATCGTGTCGCTCAACGCCGGCGCGGCGCTGTACGTCGCGGGCGTGGCCGATTCGATTGCCAGCGGCGTCGAGCTGGCGCACGCGACCATCGCGTCGGGTGCGGCGAAGGCGAAGCTTGATGAATTCGTCGCCGCCACCCGCGCGCTGGGCAACGGCGCGATCGCGGCCATGGCCGCTCCCACAGGCGCTCCCGCAAGCGCTCCCACAGGCGCTTCCACAGGCGCTCCCACAGGCGCTCCCACAAGCGCTCCCGCGGCGGCTGCGGGCTCTGCGGTGGGAGCGGCTACAGCCGCGATCGATGCCGGCGGGCCGGCTGAAGGGAGCCAGGCATGAGCACGGTCCAGGCGCCGGACGTGCTCGCGCGCATCCTTGCGCGCAAGCTTGAAGAGGTCGCCGAGCGCAAGCTGCAGGTGTCGCGTGCCGAGATCTTCATGCGCCTGGCCGACGCGCCGCCGGTGCGCGGCTTCGCGGCCGCGCTTGAAGCGAAGATCGCCGCCGGGCACGCCGCGGTGATCGCCGAGGTCAAGAAGGCCAGCCCGTCGAAGGGCGTGATCCGCGACGACTTCGATCCCGCGGCGATCGCGCGCAGCTACGAGGCCGGCGGCGCGGCCTGCCTGTCGGTGCTGACCGACGTCGACTTCTTCCAGGGCGCGGATGACTACCTGCGGCAGGCGCGCGAGGCGTGCGCGCTGCCGGTGCTGCGCAAGGACTTCATCGTCGACGGCTACCAGGTCGACGAGGCCCGCGTGCTTGGCGCCGACTGCGTCCTGCTGATCCTCGCCGGCCTGGACGATGCGCGCCTGCACGACCTCTGCGTACAGGCGCTGGAGCTGGGCATGGACGTGCTGGCCGAGGTGCACGACGCCATCGAGTTCGAGCGCGCGCTGCGCCTGCCGATGGTCGATGGCCGCGCGCCGCTGCTGGGCGTCAACAACCGCGACCTGCGCAGCTTCGAAGTCTCGCTGGACACGACGCTGGCGCTGAAGGCGCAGGCGCCGCCGGGCCGCCGCCTGGTGACCGAGAGCGGCATCATGACGGCGGACGACGTCGCGCTGCTGCGCGGCGCCGGCATCGATGCCTTCCTGGTGGGCGAGGCCTTCATGCGCGCCCCGGATCCCGGCGCCGCGCTGCGCGGGATGTTCGACGCGTGAGCGGCGACCCGATCGCGGCCATGGCCGCTCCCACAAAGGCGGGAGCCGCTCCCGCAAAGGCGGGTCGCGATGGTCCTGTGGGAGCCGCTACAGCGGCGAATCCCGGCGAAGCGCGCCGCTACCGGACCCCGCGCGACGACGCCCCGCTGGTCGTCTTCGACTTCGACCACACCCTGTACGACGGCGACTCCGGCAGCCACCTGTTTGCCTGGCTGATCAAGCGGGCCTGGTGGCGCCGGCTGCTGGCGCTGCTGCTGGCGCCGGTGTTCGGCCCGATGGTCGCGTTCCTGCCGACGCGACGCATGGGCATCTCCGGCTTTGTCTGGGCCGGCACCGTCGGCTTCAGCCGCGTGCGTGAACTCGATGCGCTGATCGATGCCTACGTCGCCAGGCACGCCGAGGACATCCGCGGACGCCTGCTGCCGGTGGCGCTCGAGGTGTTCCACGCCCACCGGAATCGGGGCGATCGCGTGGTGGTGGCGACCGGCGCGCCGCCGGAGCTGGCACGCGCGATCCTGTCCTTCGTCGCCCACGAGGACGTGCCGGTGGTCGGCACCCTGGCCGGCCCGCGCTTCGGCGCCGTTGTCGCCGCGCGGCACTGCCACAACGAAGAAAAAATGCGGATGCTGCGCGAGCTGGGCTGGAGCGACATCGACGCCGCCTATTCCGACTCCTGGGCCGACCTGCCGCTGCTGCTCGGCGCGCGCCGGCCGGTGGTGGTGAATCCCAAGCAGGGCTCGATCGAACGCTTCCGCCGCGCACTGCCGCCGGGCACGCCGATCCTCAACTGGGGCTGCCCCGGCCGCGGCGGCGAGCCGGTCACCGCCGGCGTCGGCGGAACGCTGCCGGCCGACCGCGTTTGAAGCCAGGCTGGCGATTGGCGGGGCTTCAGCCTGCCAGTGCCAGCCAGGTCTGGACGCCCGAGATCGCCAGCACCAGGCCGCCCACCGCGAACAACACCAGTCGCTCGCGGACGTGGCGCACCAGCAGCGCCGCCAGCGGTGCCGCGATCACGCCCCCCACCAGCAGGCCGAGGATCACCTGCCAGTGCTCCAGTCCGATCGAGAGCAGGAACGTGATCGAGATCGCCAGCGTGACCACGAACTCGGCCGCGCTGACCGTGCCGATGCTGGTCCGCGCCTCGCCGCCCCGGGCGAGCAGGGTGGACGTGGCCATCGGCCCCCATCCGCCGCCGCCGATGGCGTCGAGCAGTCCGGAGACGAAGCCGAGCACGCCCACGCGCTTCACCTCGCCCCGTGGCAGCCGGCGCCCGGCCGCGCGCAGCAGGATCAGCAGCGCAAGCACGAACAGGTAGCCGTGGATCCATGGCCTGATCGCCTCGCCGTCGATCCGGCTGAGCAGGCTGGCGCCGATCACGCCGCCGACCACGCCGGGCGCGGCCAGGCGCAGCATCAGCCTGCGGTCGACGTTGCCGAGGATGCCGTGGGCGGCACCCGAAACGCCGGTGGTGAACACCTCGGCGGTGTGCACGCTCGCGCTCACCGCCGCCGGCGGCATGCCCATGGCCAGCAGGATCGAGGACGACACCAGGCCATAGGCCATGCCCAGTGCGCCGTCGATGAGCTGGGCGCACAGGCCGATGGCCACGAACAGGAGGAAATGGCTGTCGAGCAGGTCTGCCATGTGCAGGTCGTTCCGGCGTCGTACGCGCCCGTCCGTGGAAGAGACGCAGGGTACGGCGGCGCTGCAATCGCGGCTATAGCCGCTCCCACGAATCGCACGGTCCTGGTCGGCGTCGCCGGCCGGCGACGTGGCCGTGCGGGAACTCAGGCGTCGCCGAGGCGCTTGATGAAGCGCAGGGTGCCGTCGCCGAAGCCGCAGGCCCTGTAGAAGGCGTGGGCGTCGGTGCGCTGCGAGCCGCTGGCCAGTTCGACCCGCGCCGCGCCGGCGGCCCGCGCGCGGCGTTCGGCTTCGCGCAACAGCTGGCGGCCGAGCCCGCGGCCCTGGGCATCGGGCGAGACCACCAGCGCGGTGATCCGGCACGTGGTGGTGTCCAGCGGCAGGTAGTACATGAAGTCCAGCGCGATCAGCCCGGTGACCATGCCGCCGCAGCGCGCCACCACCAGGGCCTGGCGGTCGTCGCCGCTGATCACCGCGATCCGGCGGGCGGCATCCGCGGTGTCGCAGGGATAGCCGAGTTCGCAGAGCAGGGCGGCGACATCGTCGGCGTCGATCGACGAAGCGCAGCGCAGGTCGGCGTCCGGAAGCACCCCGCGGGGCTCGAACGCGACCATCCGGCTCAGCGGGTGCCGAACAGCACGATGGTCTTGCCGCGCGCGTGCAGCTTGCCGTCGATCTGCAGCTTCTTGAGCACGCGTCCGGCCATCTCGCGCGAGCAGCCGACCAGGCGCGCCAGCTCCTGGCGCGAGACCCGAAGCTGGGTGCCGTCGGGGTGGCTCATGGCCTCCGGCTCCCGGGTCAGGTCGTGCAGGGTGCGGGTGATGCGGTCGGTGACGTCGAGGAAGGCCAGGCGGCCGGCCTTGCGGCTGGTGTCGAGCAGGCGCCGCGAGAGCTGGGCCCCGATCGAGTACATGATCTGCGTGGCGTCGCCCGACAGCGAGCCGTCGAACAGCTGGTACAGGCGCTCGTAGCTGATCTCGGCCAGCTCGGTCTGCACCCGCGTGCGCAGGATCACCTCGCGGACGTCGGATTCGATGAACAGTCCCATCTCGCCCACGAACTCGCCGGGGCCGAAGTAGCCCAGGATCAGTTCGCGGCCGTCGTCCTCCTCGGTGATGATGCTGACCGAACCGCTGACCACGTAATACATGGTCCCGGCCTGGTCGCCCGGGCGGAAGACCTCGGTGCGGGGCGGATAGCGGCGACGATGGCAGTGCGCCAGGAAGCGCTCGATCGTCGCCGGTGATGGCATGAGTGGATGCAGGGGGCGTTTGACGATGCTGATTATGGCCACAGGGCTGATAGTCATGAAGAAGTTGAACGGGGGATGAAGCAAGAGTAGGCCGTCAGGCCGCATCCGGCAAACCGTTGATACCCCCTGGGGGCGCCTCGGGCCGCTGCCCGGTCGCAGCCGCGGCTCCTTTGCCGCATACTCGCGGACTTTCCGCCCGAACCGGGGTCCGCACGACGTGGTCAAACCGCTGCCTCGCTTGAAACTACAGGGATTCAACAACCTCACCAAGGCCCTGAGCTTCAACATCTACGACGTGTGCTACGCCGTCTCCAAGGACGAGCGCCAGCGCTACATCGAATACATCGACGAGGAATACAACGCCGACCGGCTGACGCAGATCCTGACGGACGTCGCCGAGATCATCGGTGCCAACATCCTCAACATCGCGCGCCAGGACTACGATCCGCAGGGCGCTTCGGTGACGATCCTGATCTCGGAAGAGCCGGTGATCGACAAGGCCGACGCCAAGGGCGTGATCTCCGACGCGGTGGTCGCGCACCTGGACAAGAGCCACATCACCGTCCACACCTATCCGGAAACGCATCCGCAGGCGGGCATCGCGACCTTCCGTGCCGACATCGACGTCGCCACCTGCGGCGTGATCTCGCCGCTGAAGGCGCTGAACTACCTGATCGAGAGCTTCGAGTCGGACATCGTGATCGCCGACTACCGGGTGCGCGGCTTCACCCGCGACATCAAGGGCAAGAAGCACTACATCGACCACAAGATCAATTCGATCCAGGACTTCCTGGCCAAGAACGTCAAGACGCGCTACGAGAAGTTCGACGTCAACGTCTACCAGGAAAACATCTTCCACACCAAGATGCACCTGAAGGACTTCGACCTCGACCAGTACCTGTTCGAAGAGAAGGCGCGCAACCTGTCGTTCAAGGAGCGGATGAAGATCGAGGCGCTGCTCAAGCGCGAGATCGAGGAGCTGTTCCACGGGCGCAACCTGGTCGAGTGAACGTCGCTGGCATCGGGCGCCGCCGGTTATGCGGCGTTCGACGCGGCGCTGGCAGGATGCAGCGACGATCCACCAGTGCGGGACGACCCGCACGCGGGGCCTGGCCCCGCGCACGACGACCGACGGCGGTCCGGAGCGAAGGCTCCGGGCCGTTTTTCATTGCATCCACCGAGGAAACGCCCCATGGCATGGATCTACCTGCTGCTCGCCGGCCTGTTCGAGATCGGCTTCGCGATCGGACTCAAGTACACCGAAGGGTTCACACGCCTGTGGCCCAGCGTGTGGACGATCGTGACCGCGGCGATCAGCCTGTGGTTGCTGACCCAGGCGCTGAAGGTGATCCCGGTGGGCACCGCGTATGCAACCTGGACCGGGATCGGCGCGGTGGGCGTCGCGACCATCGGCATCCTGGCGCTGGGCGAGAGCGCTTCGCCGGCACGGCTGGCGTGCATCGGGTTGATCGTCGCCGGCGTGATCGGCCTGAAGCTGGTTTCAGCCTAGACGCGGTAGGCGACGGTCTTCATGAGCTTCGATGCAGCCGCCATCAGCGTCGGGATGGGCTGCGGCAGGATGCGGGCGCCGGCGGCCTCGGCGTTGTCGGCGTGGCGGGCTTCGTCGGCCTTCATGGTTTCGAGGATGGCGCGGCTGCGCAGGTCGGCATTGGGCAGCGTCTGCAGGTGTTCTTCGAGGTGGGCTTCAACCTGGCGTTCGGTCTCGACCACGAAGCCGAGGTTCCAGCCGTCGCCGCGCAGACCGGCCAGCAGGCCGATGGTATAGCTGCCGGCATACCAGAGCGGGTTGAAGATGCTCGGCCGGCTGTCCAGTTCGCGCAGGCGGTCGTCGCACCAGGCCAGGTGGTCGGTCTCTTCCTGAGCCGCCTCCAGCAGGTGCGCCCGGGTGGCCGGGTCGCGCGCCACGGTGGCCTGGCCGACGTACAGCGCCTGCGCACAGACCTCGCCGACGTGGTTGATGCGCATGAGCCCGGCGGCGTGGCGGCGTTCGGTGGCATCCAGCTCGACCTCGGGCTCGGTGGCGCCCGGGTTCGGGCGTTCGGCGCGCGGCCGCCCGGCCACGGTTTCCAGGGCGTTCTGGGCATCCGCCAGCAGGCGGTCGATAGGGGAGAGGGTGCGGGTGGTCATGTCCTCATTGTGCGCCGGCGCCGGCAAGTTGCGGTACCCGGCGCGGCCCGGTACAATTCCGCCTCTTGCGTTCCCTGAACGTGAAAACGCGAGGCGAAGTTCCGCAGGGCGATGGCCCGCGCAACCAGCCCGACCAGTCACCCCTGAGAGTTCCCGATGAAAACCTTTACCGCCAAGAACGAGACCGTCCAGCGCGACTGGTACGTGGTCGACGCCGCCGGCAAGACCCTCGGTCGCCTGAGCACCGAGATCGCGCGTCGCCTCCGCGGCAAGCACAAGCCCGTCTACACCCCTCACGTCGATACCGGCGATTACATCGTCGTGATCAACGCCGAGAAGATCCACGTCACCGGCAACAAGCTCGCCGACAAGATGTACTACCGCTTCACCGGGTACATCGGCAACCTGAAGTCCGAGACCCTGGGGCAGGCGCTTGAGCGCCACCCGGAGCGCGTCATCGAGCACTCGGTCAAGGGCATGCTCCCGAAGAACACCCTGGGCCGCGCGATGTATCGCAAGCTCAAGGTCTACAAGGGTTCCGAGCACCCGCACGCCGCCCAGCAGCCGCAAGTCCTGGATATCTAAGTCATGGCAATCACCCAGAATTACGGCACCGGCCGTCGCAAATCCTCCACCGCCCGCGTGTTCCTGCGCCGCGGTACCGGCACCATCACCGTCAACGCGCGTCCGCTCGACGAGTTCTTCGGCCGCGAGACCGCGCGGATGATCGTGCGCCAGCCGCTCGAGCTCACGAAGAACACCGAGAGCTTCGACATCTTCGTGACGACCCACGGCGGCGGCACCACCGGCCAGGCCGGCGCCATCCGCCTGGGCATCGCCCGCGCGCTGGTGGAGTACGACGAGACCCTGAAGAGCGAGCTGCGCAAGGCCGGCTTCATGACCCGTGACGCCCGCGAGGTCGAGCGCAAGAAGGTCGGTCTGCACAAGGCGCGCCGCGCCACGCAGTTCTCGAAGCGCTGATTGCTGCATTCAGGATCGCTTCGCGCGATCCTGCGTTACAATTTCCGCATAGCCCCGTCGCCAAGCGGTAAGGCACCTGACTCTGACTCAGGCATTCGGAGGTTCGAATCCTTCCGGGGCTGCCACATCGCCAGAATGCTGAAGCCCGCCTTGCGCGGGCTTCGTGCTTTCCGGGCCCGGCGCTGACGGTGGCGCCGGACCGGTCGTCCGCGAACCGTCGAGGGCATCGCCATGGCCGTCATCTTCCCACCGCCCTATACGCCCCGGGGTCGTGAACTGCAGGCCCTGCGCGAAGAGGGGTATGCCGTGCTGTCGCCGGCCGCGGTGGCGGCGGTCACCGGGCTGTCCGCGGAGGCAATCGCCGGCCTGGGCCTTGGTTGGGACGCGCTTCCCGCTGACGACTACCTGCGCGACGGCGGCCGCTATCGCCGCCGCAGGCATTCGTGCTTCGTGGTCGATGGCGGCCAAGCGCGCCAGGCTCCGCACCGTGCGCACTGGCAGTCGGTGGACTACAACGCACTGCACGGGGGCATGGAGCGCATGTACCGGCCGCTGTCGCCGGAGCTTGCGTCGCAGCCGGCGTGGCTGCGGCTGCTGGGCGCGCTGGGCGTGCTGTGCAGCGGAGTGCGCAACGCCGGCCCCTGGCACGTCGAAGCCCATCAATTCCGCATCGACACCAGTGACGGCATCGGTCGGCCGACGCCGGAAGGCGCGCACCGCGACGGCGTCGACTTCGTCGCCGTGTTCATGGTCGGCCGAGAGGGCATCAAGGGCGGCGAGACCCGCGTCTTCGACGCAGCAGGGCCGGACGGCCACCGCTTCACCCTCGAAGCACCCTGGTCGCTGCTGCTGATGGACGACACCCGCGTCATCCACGAATCCACGCCCATCCAGCCGCTGTCCGCCGACGGCCACGGGCATCGCGACACCCTGGTCCTGACCTATCGGGCCGGGGCGTTCCAGGGGGAGGATTGGAGAAAGGCGTGATCCACGGTGAAAGAATGCTCTCCCCACACCATCGCCGCAGCCCCGCTACAATCGCGGGATTGCATATTTCGTGGAGTGGCAATGAAGCTGGGTTCTCTGAAAGAGGGCGGCCGCGACGGCACGCTGGTGGTGGTGTCGCGCGACCTGTCGCGCGCCGTGCGTGCGACCGGGATCGCGACGACGCTGCAGCAGGCGCTGGAAGACTGGTCGAACGCCGCGCCGCGCCTGGTCGCGCTGGCCGCCGCGCTTGATGCCGACAGCGCCGACGGCAGCTTCGACCTTGAACCTGCGCAGCTGGCGGCACCGCTGCCGCGCGCCTATGAATTCCTCGACGGCAGCGCCTACCTGCCGCACGTGGCGCGTGTACGCCGCGCCCGCGGCGCCGAGGTGCCGGAGAGCTTCTACACCGACCCGCTGATGTACCAGGCGACCAGCGCCGGCTTCCTTGGTCCGCGCGACCCGGTGCGCGTGACCAGCGAAGAGCACGGCATCGACCTCGAGGCCGAGATCGTGGTGATCACCGACGACGTGCCCATGGCCGCCACGCCGGAACAGGCCGCCGGCCACATCCAGCTCATCGGCCTGGTCAACGACGTCAGCCTGCGCAACCTGATTCCCGGCGAGCTCGCCAAGGGTTTCGGCTTTCTGCAGTCCAAGCCGCGCTCGGCGCTGTCGCCGGTGTTCGTGACCCCGGACGAGCTCGGCGACGCCTGGCGCGGCAACAAGCTGCACCGCCCGCTGGTCACCCACGTCAACGGCGAATGGTTCGGCGCCCCCGAGGCCGGCGTGGACATGCAGTTCGACTTCGCCCAGCTGGTGGCGCATGCGGCGCGGACGCGGCCGCTTTCCGCCGGAACCATCGTTGGTTCGGGGACGATCGCCAACGAAGACACCTCGCTGGGTGCCTCGTGCTTCGCCGAACGGCGGACCGTCGAGGCCCTCGAGCACGGCGCGCCGAAGACGCCCTTCATGTCCTTCGGCGACCAGGTGCGCATCGAGATGTTCGATGCCGATGGTGCTTCTATCTTCGGCGCCATCGAGCAGCGCATCGAGCACCAGGCGGCACCCTGAGGCGAAGGGCGGGGCGCGCACCGGATGCGCGGGTCCGGCCGGCCGGAGGGCGTTGTGGCGGGGATTGACCAAGGGGAGAGCATGGCGGCCGACAGCGACATGGGGACGGACGGAACTGGCAACGGCAACGGGACCCTTTGCCTGCATTCGTACTGGCGTTCAAGCGCGGCCTATCGCGTGCGCATCGGCCTCAACCTCAAGGGCCTGAAGTACGACACCGTCGCCGTGCACCTGGTGCGCGGCGGCGGTGAACAGCATGGCGCGGAGTTTGCCGCGCTCAATCCCCAGGAACTGGTGCCGGTACTCCAGCACGGCCAGCGCAACCTGCGCCAGTCGCTGGCGATCCTGGAATACCTCGATGAGATGTGGCCGGAGCCGCCGCTGCTGCCGGCCACTGCGCGCGACCGCGCACGGGTGCGGGCGCTGGCACAGGTGGTGGCCAGCGACATCCATCCGCTCAACAACCTGCGCGTACTGCAGTACCTCGAACACGACTGGGGAGTGCCCCAGCCCGAGCGCGAGGTCTGGGTAAAGCATTGGATCGACAAGGGCTTCCGCGCGCTCGAGGCGTTGCTGGCGGACAATCCGTCCACCGGCGAGTTCTGCGACGGCCACCAGCCGACGATCGCCGACTGCTGCCTGGTGCCGCAGGTCTACAACGCGCGCCGCTTCGGCATCGACATGGCCAGGTATCCCATCATCGACCGCATCGAACGACGCTGCCTGGCGCTGCCGGCCTTCGACGCGGCGCGGCCGGAGCGGCAGCCCGACGCACCGGTAGGCTGACGCGCACCGGCGGGGAAGCGGCACTGCAATCGCGGCCATGGCCGCTCCCACATCAGCGCGTCCCTTGTGGGAGCCGCTATAGCGGCGATCGCGGCCATGGCCGCTCCTACATCAGCGCGTCCCTTGTGGGAGCCGCTATAGCGGCGATCGCGGCCATGGCCGCTCCCACAGCTCGCCGGCTGCCTCAGCGCTCGCCGGTGTCGAAGATCTCGGCGTAGGGGTCGTGCTCGCCGTCGCCGCCTTCGGAGAGGCGGAACTTGAGGTCCAGGCCGTCGCGCGAGTCGGCGGCGCGCAGCGCGGTCTCGCGCTCGATCCGGCCGTCCTTGTAGAGGCGGAACAGGCACTGGTCGAAGGATTCGATGCCTTCCTCCAGCGATTCCTCCATCGCCTGCTTGATTTCGTGCACCTGGCCGCGGCGCAGCAGGTCACGGATCATCGGTGTGTTGATCAGCACCTCGGTCGCCGGCATGCGGCGGCCGTCGGTACCCACCACAAGGCGCTGGCTGACCACCGCCTTGAGGTTGAGCGACAGGTTCATCAGCACGTTCTTGTGCGCGGCCTCGGGGAAGAAGTTGAGGATGCGCTCGATGGTCTGGTCGGCGTTGTTGGAATGCAGCGTGGCCAGGCACAGGTGACCGGTTTCGGCGAAGGCGATCGCGGCCTCCATCGTGGTCGCGTCCAGGATCTCGCCGATCAGGATGACGTCGGGTGCCTCGCGCATCGCATTCTTCAGCGCGTTGTGGAAGGCGTGCGTGTCGAGCCCCACCTCGCGCTGGTTCACGATCGACTTCTTGTGCCGGTGCAGGTATTCGATCGGATCCTCGATGGTGAGGATGTGGCCCGCCGTGGTGCTGTTGCGGTGGTCGATCATCGACGCCAGCGTGGTCGACTTGCCGGAGCCGGTGGAGCCGACGATCAGCACCAGCCCGCGCGGGGCCATGATGATCTCCTTCAGCACCTGCGGCAGCTGCAGCTCCTCGATCGATGGAATCACGCTGCGGATCGCGCGGATCACCATGCCGACTTCGCCGCGCTGTTTGAACACGTTGACGCGGAAGCGCCCCGAGTCCTGCAGCGACAGCGCCATGTTCAGCTCCAGGTCGCGTTCGAACTGCGGCACCTGGCCCTCGTCCATCAGCGAATAGGCGATTTTCTTGACCATGCCGGGCGGCAGGCCGGTATTGCCGAGGGGATAGAGCTTGCCCTCGACCTTGATGTACACCGGCGCGCCGGTGGTCAGGAACATGTCGGAGGCGTTCTTCTCCGTCATCAGCTTCAGGAAATAGCCGATGTCCATCGTGGGATTCCCCTGTCGCGCCGCACCGGATGTTTGCGATCCGGGCGGATGCTGTTGACAATGGCCGTGCGTCCCCTTTCCCCGCGGCGGCCCCCTTATGCGCACAAGCTTCGCACACTTCCAAATCCGCCTGCATGGCGCATGTCTCGTTCTTGCGGTCGCGCTTGCCGGCTGCGCCACCCTGCCGCCGCCCACGGCCGAGCTTTCGGCCGCCCGGGAGGCGGTGGCACGCGCCGATGCGGCCGACGCCCAGCAGTACGCCCCGCAGGACCTGGACCGGGCCCGCACCGCCCTGAGCCGGGCCCAGGCGGCCATGACCGCCGGCAAGGAGCGCGATGCCCGCGCCCTCGCGGGGCTGTCGGAGGCCTCGGCCGACCTTGCCAGCGCGCGCAGCGCACAGGCGCAGGTCGATTCCACCCTGGCCCAGCGCCGCGCCGAGGTCGCTTCGCTGCGCCGGAGCCTGGGCATGGGGGAGCAGCGATGAGCCGCCTGGTGCTTGCCGCGGCCCTCGCGGCCCTTCTGCTGCCGGCTTCAGCCCTGGCCCAGCAGTCGCACGCGGCGGCCGCCGACGAAGGCCGCGCGACGCTCGATGCCCGCCTGCTTGCACTCGACGCAGACCCGGAACGCCGGTCCCTGGCGGCCTACGAGCGCCTGCGCGCGCGCCAGGCAGTCGATGCCCTGGCTGCTGCACGCGGGGCGCAGGCCCGGACGGATGCCCGACACGTGGCCGAGTGGCGGACCGAGATCGCGGAGATCGCCGCCGCGACCGAACTGTCCCGGCGCGAGGTGGAGCGTCTGGACCGCGAGCGCAGCGAACTCCTGGTCGAGGCCAGCCGCCAGGACGCCGCGCGCGCGCGCGCAGAAGCCGAGCGCCTTCGCATCCAGGCGCAGATCCAGGCTGAAGAGGCCGAGCGCCTGCGGCTCGAGGCGGAGATCGAGTCCGGCGCCCGTCAGCGCGCCGAGGGCGTCCTGGACGATGTCGCCAGCACCCAGGCCGCGCGCCTGCGGGCGGCCCGCGAGCGCGAGGCCGAGCTCAAACGCCAGGAAGCCGAGCTGCTGAAGTCCCTCGAAGAGCCGCGCTGAGCGCGTTCGGGGTCGCGCCGGCGCAGTGCGGAGGCCGTTCCGGACCCCTTCCTGAACCTTCCCCGGACCCGGTCCGGAAGGGCGCGACCCGCGCCCTTGCCGCCCCTGCCGGGGAAGAGTAGGGTCGAATCAAGAGGCCGGTTCCGCCACGCGGCGCCGCCTCGCTGAAGGGACGGCATCGTGACGGACAGCAGCGGCTCCAATGGGAACGTCGCCGCGGGCAAGCTCCCGCGGAGGTTCCCGAGGGGCCGTGTCTGTGTGCTGCCACTGCCGTTCCACTCGACACGCCCCGTGCCTCCAGGCCCGGGGCGTTTTTGCATGCCCGCGCGGCACGCATGCGCGGGCCAGGCTGAAGGAGGTCTCCATGTTCGAAGGGCAACCCCAGACGGAACTCGACGCGCTGTTCAGCAAGAATCCCGAGTTCAGGCGCCTGTACCACCACCACAAGGAACTCGACAAGAAGGTGCTGGACGCCGAGCTCGGCGTACTGCCGATGGACGACACCACGCTGTCGCGGATGAAGCGCGAGAAGCTTGCCGCCAAGGATCGCCTGTCCACGATGTACCAGGCGCTCGATCACTGATCGCTGCATCCCCCACGTAACAAGGTTGAAAAGCTGTCGCGGGCGGCGGCGCCCATCCTCGTCGGTCGCCGCCGCCCGCATTTGCGGCCTGCCACAGGCCCCGCACGGCGCACGCGCGTTTGCGCGCGATGCGATAATCGGCGCCCCGTCTTGCACTGACAGGTCGCCCGACATGCCGATCCACGAATCCGTCCTCGGACTCATCGCCGATACGCCCATCGTCAAGGCACAGCGCCTGGATGCCGGCGTCTGCGAGCTCTTTTTCAAGCTCGAAAGCCAGAACCCCGGCGGTTCGATCAAGGACCGCATTGGCCTGAGCATGATCGAGGCCGCCGAGAAGCGCGGCGACATCAGGCCCGGTGACACCCTGGTCGAAGGCACCGCCGGCAACACCGGCATCGGCCTGGCGCTGGTCGCGCAGCAGAAGGGCTACAAGCTGGTGCTGGTGGTCCCGGACAAGATGAGCCGGGAGAAGATCTTCAACCTCAAGGCCATGGGCGCCGAGGTCGTGCTGACCCGCTCGGACGTCGCCAAGGGCCACCCCGACTACTACCAGGACCTGGCCGAGCGCATCGCGCGCGAGACCCCGGGTGCCTATTTCATCAACCAGTTCGGCAACCCCGACAACCCGGCCGCGCACGAGTTCGGCACCGGGCCCGAGATCCTGCGGCAGATGGCCGAGGTCGGTGGCGTCGATGCCGTGGTTTTCGGCTGCGGCAGCTCCGGCACCATGAGCGGCCTGTCGCGCTGCTTTGCCGAACACGCGCCCCAAGTCGAGATGATCCTTGCCGATCCGGTGGGCTCGATCCTGACCGAATACATCAACGAGGGCACGCTGAGCGAGAAATCCGGCAGCTGGATGGTCGAAGGCATCGGCGAGGATTTCCTGCCGACCATCTCCGACTTCAGCCGGGTGAAGAAGGCCTACGCGATCAGCGACAAGGAGAGCTTCCTCGCCGGGCGCGAGCTGCTGGCGACCGAAGGCATCCTCGGCGGCTCCTCCACCGGCACCCTGCTGGCCGCGGCGCTGAAGTACTGCCGCGAACAGGCCACGCCGAAAAAGGTGCTGGTGTTCGTCTGCGATACCGGCAACAAGTACCTGTCGAAGATGTACAACGACTACTGGATGCTCGACAACGGCTTCCTCGAGCGCGAGCAGCATGGCGACCTGCGCGACCTGATCCTGCGCCCCTACAGCCAGAAGGACACCGTGGTGCTGGCGCCCGGCGACCTGCTGGTCACCGCCTACCAGCGCATGAAGCTGTATGAGATCTCGCAGCTGCCGGTGATGGACGGCGAGCGCCTGGCCGGCATCCTCGACGAGTCCGACGTGCTGCTGCACGTCTATGGCGACGAAGCCCGCTTCCGCGACCCGGTATCCACGGCGATGGTCAGCAAGCTTGAAGTGCTGGACGTGAAATCGCCGGTCGAGGCCCTGCTGCCGGTGTTCGATGCCGGCAAGGTGGCGATCGTGACCGATGGCGACCGGTTCCTGGGGCTGATCACCCGGATCGACCTGCTGAACTGGCTGCGCCGGCGGGCTGGCTGAGGCCGGAAAGGGTCACCCGCGGGTCAGTTCCGGCCCGCCGGGGCCGGGTGGCCGAGTGGCCGAGTGTTACAATTGGCGGTCTTTTCCAGCGGAAATACAGGCATGCAGGACGATCACGACCAGGCGGGCGCGGACCTCGCCCGATGGGGCCACGGCACCCGGGCGATCCATGCCGGACAGTCGCCGGACCCTTCCACCGGCGCGGTGATGGTCCCGATCTACGCCACGTCCACGTATGCCCAGTCCAGCCCCGGCGTCCACCAGGGCTTCGAATATTCCCGCACCCACAACCCCACCCGCTTCGCCTACGAGCGCTGCGTGGCCGGGCTTGAGCGCGGCAGCCGCGGGTTTGCGTTTGCGTCCGGGCTGGCGGCGTCTTCCACCGTGCTCGAGCTGCTCGACAGCGGCGATCATGTGATCGCCATGGACGACCTGTACGGCGGCAGCTACCGCCTGTTCGAAGGCGTGCGCCGGCGCAGCGCGGGCCTGGATTTCAGCTTCGTCGACCTGACCGATCCGGCGGCCTTCGAAGCCGCGATCACGCCAAAGACGCGCATGGTCTGGGTGGAAACCCCGACCAACCCGATGCTGAAGATCGTCGACCTGCAGGCGATCTCCGCGATCGCACGCAAGCGCGGCCTGATTATGGTGGTCGACAACACGTTCGCCTCGCCGATCCTGCAGCGTCCGCTCGAGCACGGTGCGGACCTGGTGCTGCACTCGGCCACCAAGTACCTCAACGGCCACTCCGACATGGTCGGCGGCATGGTGGTGGTGGGTGACAATGCCGAACTCGGCGAAAAGCTGGTCTACCTGCAGAACTCGGTGGGTGCGGTGCAGGGGCCGTTCGACAGCTTCCTGGCGCTGCGTGGTTTGAAGACGCTGCACCTGCGGATGCGCGCGCATTGTGACAATGCGCTGGCGCTGGCGGAATACCTGCAGGGGCATGCGGCGGTCGAAGGGGTGATCTACCCCGGCCTGGACTCGCATCCACAGCAGGCGCTGGCCGCGCGACAGATGGATGGCGGCGGCGGCATTGTTTCTGTGCGCATCAAGGGCGGTTTCGACGGCGCCCGGCAGGTCTGCGAGCGACTGCGGCTGTTCACCCTGGCCGAGTCGCTCGGTGGCGTGGAGAGCCTGGTCAACCACCCGGCGGTGATGACACACGGCTCGGTCCCGGCCGAGCGCCGCGCGGCGCTGGGGATGGGCGACAACCTGCTGCGCTTCAGCGTGGGCGTTGAGGATCTCGCCGACCTGCGGGCAGACCTTGATGCGGCACTGGGCACCGGCGGGCGATGAACAAAGGCGCGGGTCCGGCGCCGGACGATGCGGCGGGTCTGCCGTCGATGCTCGCTTTTGCCGTCGCCGGCGTCCTGCCCGAAGGCGCTTCTGCTCCGCGACTGGGGTACCGGCTGGCGGGGCAGGGCCATGCGGAGGAGCGCAGCGTGGCTGGCACGGTAGTGGCGGTCGATGACGGCGTGACGTTGGGCTTCAGGCTGCCCGCTGAGCCGATCGACTTCATACTGCTTGAGCCCGCGGCCGTCCCCGGCAGCTACTTCATCCCGCATCTTGCCTATGCTGGCATGGCGGTGCGTGATCTCCAGCGTCGCGTGGTGTCGGCCCATGAGCGCGTCGACCAGTCCGTCCCGGACGCCATCCGCTTTGCGAGCAGCCGTGGCCGCCCGGCGGTGGAGATCGATGTCCGCGGTCTGGTTGTCGAGGCCGGCGCCCAGGACCGTGACGTTGAACTGGTGCTGCGACGCGATACCGATGGTGCATTGGCGGCGGATGCGTTCGCGCAGGTCGTTGAAGGCATGTCCCGCGACCGGGAGGGTCATCGCGCTGCGTCCTTGAGGCTCGAGCGCATGCTTGCCTTGGTGTCCGCCCGGATCGGCGGCCTTGAGGACACCGTCGGCGTCGAGCACGATGCCGGGGTTCCGCGGACGAGCCTGGGAACCCGGATGGATGGGCTTGCGTCGGCGAACGCTGCGCGCGATGCGCGGATCGAGAGCCTGGTGCAGCAGCTTGCCGCATTGGCGGCCGCGGCCGCCAATGCGGCCCAGGAACAGTCGCAGGCCACCGCCTCGGTGCTGGCGGCAATCCAGGAGCAGTCCCGGGCCACGGCCGCGCTGATGGCGACCCTCGAGGAGGCGGCCAGGGCCGGCTCCAGCGCCGAGGTCGCCGCCGTGGAAGGCCGCGAGGCGGCGTCGCGTGACGCAGAAGCGGTTGGTCAAGCGCTTGGTGATCTCCGGACCCGGATCGACCGCGTGACCAATGCAGTGGAGAACGTGTTCTGGCGTCGCTGGCTGCGCCGTCTTCGCGGAGGTGGCAGATGACTGGCGCGGCATCCCGCGCGCTTGAGGCCGGGCGCAGCGCTTTACTCGATTGCACGCCTCTCAACCAGTTGCAGCCGCTTGGCAACGACGGGTGGCTGGCCACGGGCGACGATCCACATTTCATGGTCCCGCTTCCTGGCGGGCGCAGCGGTGGTTTGCGCATCAGCGTCGAGTTGGACGGAGACCATTTGCAGCGTCCTTGCGTCTACCTCGATACCGGGGAGGGCTGGACGGAAGCAGGGCGGATCGAGCTCCAGCCTGAGGGCACCGGGCGCTGGGGCGCGATGGCCTCGGTCGGGAACGTCGTCGGGCCGCTGCGGTTCGACCCCAGCGAGCAGGCCGGGCGCTTTCGCCTGGGCCGGTTCGAACTCGAGTCCCTTGAACCCGGCGCGCTGCTGCTTGAGCTGCTGGCGCGTGATGCAAAGACATTTCCCGACTCGGCGGTGGATGTGCTCACGCAGGGTGTGGCGCTGGCGCGTCTGGAAGGCCCCGCGGCGGCATCCGGGTGGCTGCTCGGTGGCGGAGCCGACAGCCTGCGACAACCGCCGGGATCGTACGCCGAGTGGATCGGGCTGCATGACTCACTGTCGCCGGAGGCCATGGCTGCCCTGCGGGGCGTGGTCGGCGCGATGCCGGTACGGCCCCTGTTTTCCCTTCTGCTCCCGGTGTCCGGTGAGCGCCATGACCTGGTGCAGGCCTGCGTCGCGTCGCTGCTGGCGCAGTGCTATCCGGACTGGGAACTCCTGCTCGCCTGCGATGACGAGGCGCTGACGCGCCCGATGCGCGCCGCTGTCGAGACCGCGGTTGCGGCCAGCACCCGCATCCGCCGTATCCAGGGGGCGGCGGATGGTGCCGGGACGTGGAACCAGGCGCTGGATGTCGCGGCCGGAGGCTGGTTTGGCGTGATCGAGGGTGCGCCCGTGTTCGCGCCACATGCGCTCATGGCGTT
Source organism: Luteimonas changyuni (assembly GCF_039548395.1). NCBI lineage: Bacteria > Pseudomonadati > Pseudomonadota > Gammaproteobacteria > Lysobacterales > Lysobacteraceae > Luteimonas > Luteimonas changyuni. Next base: position 49,288 of record NZ_JBCLUZ010000018.1, on the reverse strand, counting down.
CGCCCAGGCGGTTACGGGCAAGCCCGATGCAGGCATGGTCTATTCCGACTGCGACCGGCTTGATGGAGCGGGGCGTCGCCACTCGCCCGGTTTCCGCCCGGCGTGGAACCCCGACCTGTTCCTGTCCCATGACTACGTGGCTGATACGGCGCTGTTCGACATCGGCCTGCTGCGCGAGGCCGGGGGCTTCCGCGCCGACCATGCGCCTGCCTTGGCCGCCGACCTCGCCTTGCGGTCCCTCGCTGGCAGCGATCGCGGGCCGGTCCACGTGCCCATGGTGCTCTCGCACTGGCCGGACGCGGGGAGTGGTCTCGATCCTGAAGCCGTCGCCGAAGCGCGCCGGTCGGCCCTGCGCGAACACCTTGCCGAGCGCGTGCTTGCGATCGAGCCGGCCGGGCGGGGCGCCCACGTCCGCTGGCCGCTGCCCGCGCAGCCGCCGAGGGTGAGCCTCATCGTCCCCACCCGCGACCGGGTCGATCTGTTGCGGCGCTGCATCGAGAGCGTCCTTTCCCTCACCACCTACCCCGACTTCGAGGTCCTGGTTGTCGACAACGGGTCGGTGGAGGTGGATACCCTCGAATACCTGGCGTCGCTCGAGTCGCGGCCGGGAGTGCGCGTGCTGCGCTACGCGCATCCGTTCAATTATTCGGCGATCAACAATTTCGCGGCCGGCGAGGCCGGCGGCGACATTCTTGCGCTGGTCAACAACGACATCGAGGTCCTTTCCCCGGACTGGCTGGACGAGATGACGGCACATGCCCTGCGCCCGGGGATTGGTGCGGTTGGCGCGATGCTCTACTACCCCGACGACTCCATCCAGCATGCCGGGGTGGTCGTCGGCCTTGGCGGCGTTGCCGGCCACGTCTACTCGCGGCAGCCGCGCGGCAGCACCGGCCTGGAATCTAGGGCGGCGCTGGCCCAGAACATGAGTGCGGTGACCGCGGCGTGCCTGGTGGTGTCCAAGGCGGCCTGGCTCGAGGTCGGGGGCCTGGACGAGGACCTCATGGTCGCCTTCAACGACATCGATTTCTGCCTGCGCCTGCGCCAGGCAGGCTACCGCAATCTCTGGACCCCCCACGCCGAGTTCTACCACCACGAATCCGCGAGCCGGGGCAGCGAAGACACCGAGGAGAAGCGTCAGCGCTTCCACTCGGAGGTCATGTTCATGATCGATCGCTGGGGCCCTGTGCTCGAAGACGACCCCGCCTACAACCCCAACCTTTCGCTGCGCCACGGCGCGGCGAACGAACTTGCTTCGCCGCCGCGCCGGGGACTGCAGCACTGGCTGGCCCGCATGGAAGTGACCACTCTGGTCAATGGCGATATCGACAGACCATGGAAGACGCAATGACCGAACATGAAGAGCTGGCAGCCCCGGCAACGGGTGCGATCGAGCTCGGGATCCAGCCTACGAACCATCTGCGAAGCCTGGGCGGCGACGGCCGCTGGGAAGCGGTAGGCAACGACCCGAGTTTCCGCTGCCTGCTGCCTGAAGACGGCCTCGAGGCCGGCTGGTACGAGGTGGACGTGGTCATGGAGCGGCTCCAGGGCCCGGACATGTGGAGCTATTTCTATCCTGATTACGGCGATCCGGAGCTCGAGCGGCACAAGGTGTACGTGCCCCTGCGTGACGCCGGCAACGGCCGGATGCGGGCCCTGGTGCTGTTCACCAACGACGTGCGCCGCCTGCGTTTCGACCCGGCGGTGGCCGTGTGCAGGTTCCGCCTCCAGGCTCTGCGGCTGCGCAGGACAGGACGTCGCGAAGCGGCGGCCTGGATGCTGCGTGAACTGCTGCGGGCACCGGTCGGCATCGGGGAAAGGTTCCGCTGGTTCGCGGGTCTCGGCGCGCAGTTCCTGTCCGGCGGGCCGGCCGCCTTCGCGGGGCGGCTTTACTCCCTGTACGCGCGCGCTCCCGAGGGCAGTGCCCGCGTGGGATACCAGACGTGGCTTGAACTCTACGATGCCTGTACGCCCGACGTGCTCGCCGCCGCGCGCGATCAAGCTGCCGCGCTCCCCGTGCAGCCGCTGTTCTCGATCATCGTCCCGGTTTACAACACGTCGGAGCACTGGCTTCGCAAGTGCATTGACAGCGTCCGGGCGCAGGCCTACGGCCGCTGGGAGCTCTGCCTTGCCGACGATGCTTCGCCCTCGCCGCACGTGCGCAAGTTGCTCGATGCCTTCGCCGCCGGGGATTCGCGCATCAAGGTGGTGCACCGGCCGGAGAACGGCCACATTTCGGCCGCATCCAACAGCGCGATCGAAATCGCCACCGGTGACTGGCTGGTGCTGCTCGATCATGACGACGAACTCCATCCGCTTGCCCTGTCCGAACTCGCTGCTGCGATCAACCGCTTCCCCGAGTGGAAGCTGGTGTTCAGCGACGAAGACAAAATGGATGCGCACGGGCGCCGTTACGATCCGTATATGAAGTCCGACTGGAACTACGACCTGTTCCTCTCGCACAACTGCATCAGTCACCTCGGTGCCTACGAGGCCGACCTTGTGCGCGGGGTCGGCGGCTTTCGCACAGGCATCGAGGGCAGCCAGGACTGGGACCTTGCGCTGCGGTGCATTGAAAACGTGCGGCCCGACCAGATCGGGCATATCCCCAAGGTCCTCTACCACTGGCGGGCGATCGAGGGCTCCACCGCGCTTGCCCCGCAGGAAAAGGACTACGCCCACCATGCCGGCCTGCGCGCCATCGCCGAGCACCTGGAGCGCGTCGGATCCACGGGCCGCGTCGAGGACATCCCGGGGCAGCGTGGCAACTATCGCGTGCGCTATGCCGTGCCCGACCCGGCGCCCCTGGTGAGCATCATCATCCCCACGCGCGACGGCGTGGAGCTGCTGCGTGCATGCATCGACTCGGTGATCGCCAGGACCACGTACGCCTCCTACGAAATCATCATCGTCGACAACCAGTCGAGCGCGAAGTCCACGCTGGACTACTTCGCGACGCTTGCCGACGAGCCTCGCGTGCGCATCATCAAGTACGACCAGCCGTTCAACTACTCGAAGATCAACAACTGCGCGGCAGTCGAAGCGCGCGGCTCGGTGCTGTGCCTGATGAACAACGACATCACGGTGATCAGCCCTGACTGGCTCGATGAGATGGTCGGCCATGCGTGCAGGCCGGGCGTGGGTGCCGTCGGTGCCATGCTGTACTACCCCAACGACACCATCCAGCACGCCGGGGTCATCGTCGGTGCGCACGGCGTGGCCGCGCACGCCTACTCGGGCTTTGCGCGGGGCCACCCCGGGCACATGAGCCGTGCGCGGTTGACCCAGGAACTGAGCGCGGTGACCGCTGCCTGCCTGGTGGTCACGAGCGCGGCGTATGAGCACGTGGGCGGGCTGGACCCGCAGCTGGACGTGGCGTTCAACGATGTCGATTTCTGCTTGCGACTACGCGAAGCCGGCTATCGCAACATCTGGACGCCGTTCGCCGAGCTCTACCACCACGAGTCCGCAACCCGCGGGTATGAGACATCCCCCGAGAAAATGTCCAGGTTCAACGGCGAAGTGGTCTACATGCGCGACCGTTGGGGCGAGGCCTTGCAGTACGATCCCGCCTACAACAACAACCTCAGCGTGAACGACGAGCTGTACCAGCTGGCCTTCCCCCCCCGCACGATCTGGCCCGCGCCGCCGTTGCGCTCCGGCAGCAGCTGACCGCGTCTTACGGCTTCCGATACACGCCCCAACTCTCTGGAAAAATTATGAACAAGATGATCCTGATGGCGCCCCTGATCACCGCGGGAATGCTCGTCGCGGGCTGCGGCGCCGATCCGCAGACCGCCCCCGCCCCCGGCTCCGATGCCCCCCCGCCGGCACCGGCTGCGGCTGCGGCAGTGCCGGCGTCGGACGTCGTGCCGGCCCCGTACGTGATGGCCGCCGATGCCCCGCAGGTCGGGTTCTGCGCGCTTGATTCCGCCAACGGCCAACGTGGCGAAGTGGTGACGCTGGCGGGCAGCGGCAGCGCGGTGTTCGGTGGCTGGGCGGCCAATGCGGCCAAGCAGGTGCCAACGGGTGCGCTGCTCGTGTTCGGCAATGGTGCCGACAGCCACGCCCTGCAACTGGTCGCGGGCAGCAGCCGGCCCGACGTGGCCGCGTCGCTGGGCACCGATGCGCTCGCCAGCGCCGGGTTCAACCTGCGGGTCGACATGGCCACCATCCCCGCCGGGAGTTACGCAATGTCCGTGGTCATGGATCCGGAGACGTCCGCATATTGCGACCTGCGGACCAGGCTGGTGATCGAGTGATGGCAGCCGGCTGCGGCGATGTCTGATCCTGTCGTCCAGAGGCGCGGGCGGGAGCAGTGGCGGGCGCGAATATTCGCGCCCTTCTCAGCTTTGGGGCGCTATCGCGACCTCACCCGCGAACTGGTCATGCGCGACATCCTTGGCCGTTACCGTGGCGCCACCTTCGGGCTGCTGTGGTCGCTGCTGGGTCCGCTCATGATGCTGCTGATCTACACCATTGCCTTCGGTGAAATCCTTGGCAGTCGCTGGAAACAGGCATCAGGGGGCGAGGCGCCGTTCGGCGTGGTGTTGTTCCTCGGCATCATGGTGCACGGCTTCTTCGCGGAATGCCTCGGCCGCTCGCCGCGGCTGATGGTCGACAATGCGAACTACGTCAAGCGCATCGTGTTCCCGCTGCATATCCTGCCGTGGACGGTCATGCTTTCGGCCGGATTCCACCTGCTGGCCAACGTGCTGGTGTTCGCGGTGCTGGCGACGATGCTGGCGGGCACGTTCTCGCCATGGATCTTCCTCGTTCCCGTGGTTGTCCTGCCACTGGCACTGCTGGCGGTGGCAATGGGCTGGCTGTTGTCTTCGTTGGGCGTCTACCTGCGCGACCTCAGCCAGGCCATGCCGGTGGTGGTGACGGCGTTGCTGTTCCTGTCTTCGGCGATCATTCCGGTGGATGCACTGTCCGAAAAGTACCAGCTCGTGTTCCAGCTCAATCCGCTGACGTTCTTCATCGACCAGGTGCGTGAAGTGGCCCTGTGGGGACGGCTGCCTGACTGGACCGGCCTGGCCTGGCGCGGCGTGGTCAGCGTGGTGGTGCTGTACCTGTGTTACGCCTGGTTCCGGGTCAGCAGCCGGGGGTTCGCCGATGTCGTCTGAGACGGTCATTCGACTGCGCGGCATCGGCAAGTCGTTCCCGATGTTCGACAAGCCCTACCAGCAACTGCTGCATGTGCTGGCGCCGTCGCTGAGGCCAGTGAAGCAGTTCCATGCGCTGCACGACATCAATCTCGACATCCGCCGCGGCGAAAGCATCGGCGTGATCGGCCGCAACGGCTCCGGAAAGTCGACCCTGCTGCAGATCATCGCGGGGATCCTCCGGCCCAGCAGTGGCGAGCTGCAGGTGTCGGCGCGGATCGCGGCGCTGCTCGAGCTCGGCGCCGGCTTCAACCCCGAGTTCACCGGGCGCGAGAACGTGCGCATGAATGCCAGCCTGCTTGGCCTGAGCCAGCGGCAGATCGACGAGCGCATGGACCAGATCCTCGCCTTCGCCGAGATCGGCAGCCACGTCGAGCAGCAGGTGAAAACGTATTCGAGCGGCATGTTCATGCGCCTCGCCTTCGCGGTCGCCGTGCACACCGATCCTGACGTGCTGATCGTGGACGAAGCACTCTCGGTTGGCGACATCTATTTCCAGCGCAAATGCTTCAAGCGGATCGAGCAGATGCGCCAAGGCGGCTGCACGCTGCTGTTCGTCACCCATGCGGTCGACTCGATCCTGCAGCTTTGTGACCGCGGCATCGTTCTGGACGGCGGGCGGCTGGTGTTCGACGGCGATACGCAGCCGGCGGTGAAGCAGTACCTGAAAGTGGTGTTTGGCGAACTGCAGGATGACGCGGCGCCTGCGGCCGACGAATCAGTGCTTGAAGGCGCCACGACAGGGACGGATACAGAGTTGGAGGCCACGCAGGCGGACCTGGACCGTGCAGAGATCCAGGCCTTCATGGCTGCGGGCCGGCGCGAGCTGATGGCGACGCGACCCGGATACAACCGCGACGAGACACGCCTCGGCGACGGGCGCATGCGGACCGTGGACTGCATGGTGGTGGGCGGGCACGGCAACGGGCCCATGGTGCCCGCGCGCGAGCCGTTCCGCATGCTGGTGCGCTACCACGCGCCCGAGGCGCTGGATCGCCTGATCTTCGGCCTCCGCGTGCTCACGGTCACCGGGGTGGTGGTCTACAGCTCCAACACCATGGTTTCGCGCGGCGAGCTGTATCGCTGCGATGCCGGAACGACCCTTATCGCGGAGTTCAGCCTCCGCTGCGCCATGCTGCGCGGGCAGTATTTCGTGACCGTCGGCGTATCGCAGCTGGACGAGGACGGCCATGAGATCCATGCCATCGACCGCAGGACCGACGTGCTGATACTCACGGTGACCGGCGAGCTCAACCACGCCGAAGGCGTTGCCGACATGGAGGCGGGTTTTGGATTCGAAGCGCGCACCGGAGCGATCCGGGTGATTCAGTGAGCGGCTGGCCCGCCGAGCGCCTGCTGGTATCGTCGGTCAATGGAGGCGGCGTGTTCATGCTGGGGCCGACCGGAGTCGAGCGCTGGTCACGGGTGGACACGGTCGGGATGTCGCTCGTGCCGACCGGCGCGTTGCTGGCCAGGCAGGCCGAAGGCATCGCCGAGCTGCGCTGGTTGCGCGGCGGCGAATCGATACGGGTGAAGCTGGCAGACCGCTCCCTGGATCTCCACGACGTCCGTCGGCACGGCGACCGTATCCACGTCGTCGCGACCCAGACCAACGCGATCCTCGAGCTGGACGCGGATTTCACCACCCTGCGGAACTGGGCGTTCCCGGGCGAGGAGGATTCGCAGCACATCAACTCGGTGTGCATGCACGAAGGCCGCCTGTTGGCCACAAGGTTCGGGCGCTTCGCCACGCACAGAGGCTACAAGGGCGCCACGCGCGGGGCGGGGGAAGTCTTTGACGTCGAAACCGGCGAGGTGCTGGTGACCGGCTTGTCCCAGCCGCATTCGCTGGTGTCGCACGGAGGCCTCCTGTGGTTGTGCGACTCGGAGGCGCGGACGCTGCGCAGCTACCGCGGGTTCGAGGCGGTCGGGGCGCTTGAGCTGGATGGCTATGTGCGAGGCCTGGCATTCGGTATTGGCGGCATGCTTTACACGGGACTCAGCCGCAGCCGGAACGCCGATGCCGGCGAGCTCGGTTCGGCGTGCGTGGTGGCGATCGATTCCGGAAGCATGCGCGAGCTTGCGCGCATGGCTTTGCCAACCAACGAAATCTACGAGATCGTCGTCGTTCCCCCGGCGGCGGTGGATCAGCTGCGTACCGGCGCCTTCGCCGATGCCATCGCGGAATACGACACACTGGTCGATGCCAGGAACAGAGCGACAGGCAACGTGCTGGCCGAGCTGCAGTCGCTGGCCACCATCCACCATCAGGCGAACCTGCGGATCGCCGCGCTCGAATCGGAACTGGCCGGGTCAAACCAGGCGTTGGCGTCGACGCGGCATGAGCTCGCCAGGGCGGAGCGCCTGGCACGTGAGGATGCAGCTTGGGCGTCGATGCTTGAATCCGGACTGGCGGCGGTGAACACAGGAGCCGGCGATGCTGTCGCGGTGCTGCCGTCGCGTGCCGGGCTCCCGCTGTTCGGCTTGGCCTTCGATGAGCATGAGGCACCGCTGGTATCGATCCTAGTCACCTCCTACGGTGGCTTCGATCAGACTCGCGCCTGCCTTGAGTCGATCCGGGATGTGGGTGCGGGTGTCCCATTCGAGATCGTCCTGGTCGAGGACGCTTCCGGCGATGTCGAGATGGATCGCTTCGCGACCGTCCCCGGTCTTCGCTACCAGCGCAACGACGCGAATCTCGGCTTCCTGCGCTCGGTCAATGCCGCGCTGCCCCTGCTGCGGGGCGAGTACGTCCACCTCCTCAACAACGACACGGTCGTCAGGCCTGGCTGGCTGGACGCGCTGCTGCGCTCGTTCGCCCTCTTCGGCGACTGCGGCATGACCGGCTCGATGCTGGTGTACCCGGACGGCCGCCTGCAGGAGGCGGGTGCGATCGTCTGGTCCGACGGCAACGGTTGCAACGTCGGCCGCGGCGGCGATGCGACCGATCCCGCGCATGCATCAGTGCGCGAAGTGGACTACGTGTCGGGCGCCTCCGTCATGCTGCGCACGAGCGTGTTCCGCGAGCTCGGCGGCTTCGACGAGCGCTATGCGCCGGCGTACTACGAGGACACGGATCTTGCGTTCCGCCTGCGCGAGCAGGGGATGCGCACTTATTACCAGCCCGCGTCTGTGGTCGTGCACCAGGAGGGCCTGTCGCATGGCACGGACGCCACTGAGGGAGGCAAGGCCTGGCAGGTGCGGAACCAGGTGGTGTTCCGCGAGCGCTGGGCTGGCGAGTTGCAGCGTGCCCAGATGGCGCCGGGGGAGCACGTGTTCCTTGCCCGCAGCCGGGCCCAGCTCAAGAAGACGGTCCTGATAGTCGATGCCCTGCCGCCGCACACCGATGCCGACGCCGGATCGCGGGCGATGTGGCAGCTCATGCGATTGCTCTGGCTGCGCGGACTCGAGGTCAAGTTCTGGAGCCACCAGCGCGAGGACGACAAGCGTCACCTGGACCTGCTGGCGATGCATGGCATCGAAGTGGTGGGCAACGGCACCGGCGGGCGTGGGTTCGAAGCCTGGATGCAGGCCAACGGACGCTATCTGGACTACGTCGTGCTCAGCCGCCCACACGTGGCCGGCGACATGATCAACGATGTCCGCCGACATTCCGATGCCACGGTCCTGTATTACGGGCACGATGTGCATTACCTGCGCCTGCAGCGCGCGCGCGAGGTGGCCGGTGGCGAAGGCGCTGGCCTGGAGGTCAGGATGATCCAGGACCTGGAGCAGCGCATCTGGGGGGCCGTCGACCTGGTCCTGTATCCGTCGGTGGAAGAAACCGCGGTCGTCAGGGAGTGGCAGCGTGCGAACGGCGCGCGTGGTGACGCCACGACCATTCCCCTGTTCGCCTACGACCCGCCGCCGTTGCTGCCCGGGTTGATGGAGGAGACGCTGTCCGGTCGCGATACCCTGCTGTTCGTCGGCGGCTTCGGACATGCCCCCAACGCCGATGGCATCACCTGGTTCGCCGAAGAAGTCTGGCCGCTGGTGCGGCGCGAACGGCCGGGGTTGCGGTTGGTTGTGATCGGCGCCGATCCTGACGAGCGGATGCTCTCGCTGGCAGACGACGATATCGAGGTCGCCGGTGCCGTGTCCGAATCCGACTTGGTTGCCGCCTACGCGCGCGCGCGCGCGGCCGTGGTGCCGCTGCGGTTCGGCGCCGGCATGAAGGGCAAGGTGCTCGAGGCGATGCGCATGGGCGTGCCCTGCGTCACCACTCCGGTGGGCGCGCAGGGCCTCGGCGATGCCACCTGCCTGGCGGTGGCCGATGGTGCCGCGGGGCTGGTAGACGCGATCCTGCGTGCGGTCGAAGATGACACATGGTGGATGCAGGCATCGAAGGCTGGGCAGGACTTCATCCGTGAGCGCTTCTCGCCACAGACGGTATGGGAGGCGATCGCGCCGGTTGTGGACGACACGCCGTACCCGGACGTGGCCACGCGCGTGGCCGTACTCAAGCGGAACGGCTAGGTGTGTAAACCCATGACTTTGCTCAGCGGAAGCTGGGGGCCAGTGATTGGGGGCTTGTAGCCGAGGCTGGCATGCGGTCGATGCCAGTTGTACTGGTGCAGCCAGAGGGGAAGGGCTTGTCCACGCTGGTCTGAGCTGTCGTAGGAGTTGGCATAGGCCCATTCGCGCAAGGTGGTCTGGACCAAGCGCTGGGCCTTGCCATTGGTAAGTGGCGTTAACGGCGGGTGCGCAGATGGCGCAGGCCCAAGCGCCGCAAGAGTCGGCGGAACCACCTGCTTTTGTAGCAGGCGCCGTTATCGGTCATGACCCGACGGAAGCCTACGCCCAGAGAACGGTAGTAACGCAGTGCTTGCAGCAGTGCGCGGCACGCGCTGGAGCCACGTCCGTCGTTCTCGATGGTGGCGAAGGCGACCCGGGAGTGATCGTCAATTGCCAAGTGGACGAACTCCCAGCCTGCGCCGTCGGGCGCGCCTTGGCGATCGTCCGTGACCCGATGGCCAGGGCGCCAGAACCGGCCCAGCTTCTTGATGTCCAGGTGCAGCAAGTCGCCGGCGCGCGGGTATTCGTAGCGGTTATCGGGGCGCGCCGCGCTGGCTCAAGCTTGGCCAGCCGGTGCAGTCTCGCGCAACGCATCAGCCGGGCAATCGTGCTCAGCCCGACGGGCAAGGCCAGCGCGATCTGACGGTAGATCTGGTGCTGGCGATGCAGCGTGACCACCTGTTCGATCAGCGCCGGCGGTGTGGCCGATAGAGATTGCAGAGGTCGGGACGAGCGGTTATGAAGGCCAGTTGCCCTTCTTCACGGAAGCGATACAACCATTTGTGGCGCTCCTGACGCTGACCCCGGCTGCGTGTGCGGCTTCCTCGACCCGCAGGCCATGGTCGATCACCCGCTCGACAAGCAGGGCTGGACCGCGAGGCGTAAGACGGGCATGTTTATGCAGGTTCATCCGGGGCTCTTGGGGGCTGGGTTGGCCTCGTAACCCCCATCTTCCAGAGATGCCCCGGATGAACAACCTACTGAGAGATCACAGCTAGGCCTTAGACCTAATTCGCCGGTGCACGAGGCCGGGTGGCGGACACGACGGGGTCTCCCTTCGCAAGTCGGGTCCGCAGCAACTCCACGCGAACCCGTTCCTGCAGTTTGCGGTTTGTGGCGATCAGGTCCGCCAGCAGTCCGCACATGCCGGCTAGCGCCGAGAGGGTGAGCAGGAGCGACGCCAGGATCAGCGACTGGATGTAACCGCTGCCTTGGTTATTCACGTAGTGATAGATGAACCTCAGCCCGATCAGCACGCCCGGCACGGCCAGCAGCGTGGCCATCCAGAAGAAGAAGAACAGCGGACGATAGGTGACGAACACCCGGAAAATCGTCACCAGAGAGCGTCGCACATAGCTGGAGATGCTCTTCACGAGCCGCGATGGACGCAGGTCCGCGTTGGTGCGCACCGGCACCGATACCACGCGCAGGTTGCTCTGCCCGGCCTGAATGATCGTCTCCAGCGTATAGGTGTAGGGGTTGAACACGTTGAGCCGCATCGCCGTATCGCGCGAGATCGCGCGGAAGCCGCTGGGCGCATCGGCGACGTCGGTCTTGCTTGCCACGCGCACGGCCCAGCTGCCAAGGTGTTGCAACTGTTTCTTGATCCAGGAGAAATGCTCGGTCTCGCTGATGGGCCGAGCACCAATAACCATGTCCGCCTCGCCGGCTAGGATCGGCGCGGTCAGCCTGGGAATATCACGCGCCTCGTACTGATTGTCGGCGTCTGTGTTGACGATGACGTCGGCGCCGAGCGACAGGCATGCATCCATCCCGGTCATGAAGGCCTCGGCCAGACCGCGGTTGACCGGATGGCGTACGACGTGGTGGACCCCGAGCTGGCGTGCGAGTTCGGAGGTACCGTCCGTCGAGCCGTCATCGATGACCAGCCATTCCACCGTGTCGAAGCCGACGACCTCACTCGGCAGCGCCTCGATGGCGATCGCCAAGGTTCCGGTCTCGTTGAGGCAAGGGATCTGGATGATCAGCTTCATGGGGGTCTATATAAGGTAAACGCGCGGAGAAGGCCTGCAAGCGCCTAGTGCGCCCACCGTGCCACGTTGTCACCAGCAAAGGTCTGCGGACATGGGTGGCCACTGGACCGGCGGCGATTCTATCATGCAGGTGTTTTCACTCATCTCTGGACCAGCAGATGTCCCTGCACTCTCTTCTCGCTACTGCTGGAATCGCTATGTGTACGTTGGCGGCCTGCCAGGAGGATGCCCCCGAATCGATACCGAGCAATGCAATCCCGGATGTCGCGCGCGGCTCCCAATCGGTGGTGAACATGGCTCTCGACTACGTCGCAACCTCTGCTTACACCGAAGTCGAAGGCGCAGTCGAAGGGGGCGTCTGTGCGCTGGATGCAATCAATGGCCGCGGTGAGCGTGAAGTCACTCTTGGTCGAGGGGCCGGTGTGCTTTTCAGCGGTTGGGTTGGTGATGCAAAAAGGCGCGTTCCGGCTTCGCCGGTGCTGGTGTTTCGCGGCGAGGGCTCCAGCCATGCGGTAACGTTCTCAGCCAACGGCTCGCGGCCCGACGTCGCGAGCGTGCTTGGAAGCAAGGCATTGGCGAACTCGGGGTTCAATGTATCCGTGCGCATCGGTGGCCTTCCCCCGGGCCGTTATGAACTTGTCGTACTGACAGAGCCACGCACTGGAACCTATTGCGACTTGCGGGCAACAGTCGGGATCGCGCCATGAGTGGCGTGGCAGCGGGAAAGGTTGGCATGCATTCCGGTCAGGCCGAGGTGTCCGATCGACGGCGCCGCCGGCTGCGCCTGGCCGGCTGGGCGCTGGCCTACCTCGTTATCGTGGCCCTCCTGCTGGGCGCAAACCCTCTTCGCGGGGAGACGGTGGGCCCCTTCGACCTGTTGGGGAGCTATGCAGGCTGGCAGACGGGCACTGAAGACGTGCAGGTCCGGCACGGTGCGCGCTCGGACGTACTCGACGCACAGCTGCCGAACTGGCTGGAAGCGCGTCGCCAACTCCGGCGAGGAGAGTTGCCACTGTGGAATCCTCTGGTAGCGGGCGGGAATGCTCAGATCCTCAACCCTGCCAATGCACATCTCACGATCGGATTTGCCGCCTTCGCGGCCAGCTCCGATCCTGCCATTGGATTTTACCTGTGCATGTTGCTCACGCTGGCGTGGGGCGGCCTGGGCATGCATCTGCTTGTGGGGCGCCATTGCGATCGTTACGCCGCGCTGTTCGCCGGCTTCAGTTTCATCGCATGCGGTTTCATGACCGCCTGGTTGTACTGGCCGCATACGCATACCGCTGTCTGGATCCCATGGCTGCTGCTTGCCGTAGACCGGTACATGGCAACAGGCACGACACGAGCGCTGGTCGGAATTGCGGTGGCGACGGCGATGATGTTCCTGGGCGGTTTCCCCTTCGTGGTCGCCATCGGGCTGGGCGCTGCCCTGGTTCATTCCGTGGCTATGCTGCCCAGTCAAACAACCGGCCGACGGATCGGACGCATGCTCGCGGTGCCAGGAGGCCTGGCGCTCGGACTGACCTTGGTGGCGATACCCATTTTCACGCTGGCATCGCAGTTGCAGGCGATCGACCTGGGGGGGCGCTCCTACGGCAGCAGCCTCACGTTGGCGAAGCATGGACGGTTGCTCGGTCTGCCTTGGGGCCGCGACAACCTCGACGTCGAGACGAGCATGTACGTGGGGATCCTGGCTCTGCCGTTGGCGGTTCTGGGGCTGATCACGCTGGTACGACGCCGGCGTAATCCGATCGCAATCACCGGTGCGATTTGCCTCGCCACCGGGGGAATGCTCGTGTTTGGCCTTCTCCCACGCGAGATCGGCGGGCACTTGCCGGTGTTGTCGAACAACCTCTGGACGCGGGCGATCCTGTTGCTCGACCTGGGGATCATCCTGTTGGCAGCGGTCGCATTGGACCGTATTTTGCGACGTGTTCGTTGGCGAGGACTCGCAGTGGCTGTGGGGATTGCTGCGTGCCTGGGACAGGCATGGGACCTGGGGGAGCGCTTCCGCCGCTACAACGGACCGGTTCCGGCCCATCTCTTCTATCCGCACAGTCCCCAGATCGAAGCCGTGCGGCAGGCAGCCGGTCCGTTCGAATATGTCGCGCAGGACAGCAGGCTCTTTCTGATCTCCGGAACGCTTGGTGCCGTGGGCCTGGGCGAATGGTATGCGCACGCACTGCGCTCACCCGCCCTGCAAGCGGTCCTGGCGGGGATGGCGGACGAGCCGTTCACCTCGCCAACCGCGACGGCCATTTCCGCTTCCGGGTTCCGGCTTGACGGCGAGCTGGCCGACATCACGGGTCTTTGCTATGCACTGTTTCCGACCGGAAGCGATGGCCGCGTCAAGATCCTTGAAGAGGTGCAAGGAAGCCCGGCCGCTCTGGCACCGATCAACGGCACCGAAGTGGTTCAGCCTTTCACCCTGGGTGCCGACGCCATCGTTGCAGCGGTGCAGGTCAGGTTGGCGACCTATCACGCACGTGATCTGGACGGCACCATTGAGGGAACCCTGCGAACCGGTGGCCAGGTCGTATCTCGGGTCGAGAAGCCCGCGGCAGACGTCGTGGACAATGCCATGGCGTCGTTTCTCTTCGGGCCGGTCACGCTGGCTGCGGGTTCGCACGAGTTCGCGATGGTATATCACCCGGGTCCACGCAACCGCAGGCTTACGGCATGGCGGCTCCAGGACGCCCCCGGGCATGTCCGTGTCGGCGATCGGGAGTTCCCGGGGAGCTTGACGTACACGGTGCTGGGGCCGCCTGACGGGTCGACGGAGGTGCTTGCGGAGGGACGCACAGTCGTGGCGCTGCGCAATTCCGGATGCCTGAGCGGCCCGTACTGGACATCCGACCTGGGTAACATCCTGGATAGTCTGGAGGGTGGCAAGGCGCGGCTGGTTGATTATCGCCCTTCGCGTTTTCGTGTCGATGTGGAGTCGACGCGTGCAGGGCACCTGGTCGTCCCGATGCAATACCAGAGAGGCTGGGAGGCGAGCGTAGACGGCGAACGTGTTGCGTTTCAGCTCGTCGACGGGGTTATGCCAGCCGTGGCGGTTCCGGTGGGCCGCACCGAGGTTGAATTCCGCTACGTGCCGCCCCGGCTATGGGCAGGACTGGCAGTGACCTTTTTCGGGATCGGGATACTAAGCGTGCTGTTGGCCCGGCGTCAGCGTGTGAAGCCGGACACTCCTGTGGAGTGACATGCCTGGAGGGCCGGTATCTTGCTCAACCGCGCTCGCGCATCGGGTCCGTGCGTCTTCTTGCCAGTGCCCAGGATCCCCATCCGAAGTTGATCGCATCGCCGATCGTGGTTGCTACCCGCAGCGCCAGCACCAGTACCACCACCGTAGTCGCGGGAAGGGCATCACCCAGCCATGCGGTCAGTACCAGCTCCCGCACGCCAAGGCCGGCCGGAGCACCGGGTACCACGAAACCTGCGATCCACGAGACCGCGAACGCGCCAACGAAGAACAGCGGCGTGGGCATCGCGACGTCTCCGGGAAGAAGGGCCAGCGCCAGGACCCACAGCCCAAGCCCGATCGCCAACAGGCTGCTGAGGTACATTACGTAGCTGCCCGCGATTGCACGTAGGTCCAGCCGAAACGAAGAGGCCTCAACGGCCGGGGATGCCGGGCTGCGCATACGCAACAGCAAGACTACCAGCCGCGGTGCAAGCAGCAACCCGGCCAACGCGCCCAAGGTGACAGTCACCAGGAGAGGCCAGCGGTAGTTCAGCCAAGAGGCTCCGGCAAAAGCCGCGGGCGGCCATAGAAGGACGGCCGCCGCGCCCAGGTGCGCGGCCGCGACGATCGCGATGAGCAGTTCGTAGCCCAAGGTCAACAACGCTGCGGACAGGCGGACGCCTGCACCAACCGCAAGACCGACGCGGCCGATGTGCTGCCCGACGTTACCCGGCAGGTATTTCCCAAACTGTGTCACGGCGAGGACGCTTGTCGTCCATGCATAGCTGGCCGGCTGCCCCAGCGCCCGCAACTGCCAGAGCCACGCAGCCGAGGTAGTGGCAAGCGACGCCGTGTAAAGCAACACAAGCAGCAACATGCCCGCTAGTCCGGGTCCTTCCGTCAGTACGGACAGATCCTGGCCCTCCAGCGTCCGCCAGGCATGGCGCCCGAAGTACGCCAGTGCGGCGATGGCCAGGACGATGCCAGCGGCTTTGAGCCCCTTCTTCAACACGGATCGGCACTGCCGGTGAGTTGCCGGAGACGGGTCACGATGCCCCGTGCTCCGTGCGATACCACGCCCATGTCTTGGCCAGCCCGTCAGCCAGGCTGTGGCAATGGCGCCATCCGTAAAGCCGATCTGCCAGCGACGCATCCATATCGATCGCTGGCGCATCGACGGCGCGCGATGGCTGGTATTCACGACGCAAGGCGCCACCGGTGACGGATTCGATGATTTCGAGGAGCTTGTTGAGTGGCGTGCTTGCGCCTGCGCTTGCGTTGAGGATAGTCACGCCTTCGCGCATCGGGCGCGAAAGCACCATCATGCACAGTCGCATCAGGTCTTCGATGTAGAGATAGTCGCGACGCGCGCTGCCATCACCCCAGATGGCCAACGACTCGTCGCGTAGAATGCGATCGAACGCCGTGGGAATGATCGCGAAGCCGGCGCGTCCCGACTGGCCAGGGCCGTAGATGTTGGACGGTCGCAGGATGACGGCGCTCGCACCGGTCTGGGCGCTCCACGCACCAATGAAACTTTCGGCTGCGAGCTTGCCCGCACCATGGTATGAGCGCGGGCGCACCTGTGACGCCTCGTGCGCGGGCGTTTCACCCTCTGCGTAGAGCGAACCGCCGGAAGACAAGTAGAGCAGAGGTCTGGGTCGTGCATGCAACAGTTCCAGCATACGGACGGTGAGCCTCAGGTTGCCCTCGAGTTCACGCAGGGGAGCGCCGGCCGTGCTTCCCGGCGTGCTTGCGGTCGCGCAATGGACGATGGAGCCGGCGGAGTCGAGAAGCTCTGCAAAACCATCGGAGGGATCGACCCGGCCCGGGTGGTGGGTGATGCCCGATCCGGGCGGGGAGCGTCCTCCGCCAAGGGCTATCACCCGCGTGCCGGCTGCTGCGAGTGCCGTGCACAGTGCGTGGCCGACAAAACCGCCGGCGCCCAGAACAAGTACGGGACGAGCATCAATCATTGCCATCGCCCGCCACGCCCAAGCGCGCGTAGATAGTCCGGTATCGACCGATGCAGTCATCC
Source organism: Luteimonas changyuni (assembly GCF_039548395.1). Lineage (NCBI taxonomy): Bacteria > Pseudomonadati > Pseudomonadota > Gammaproteobacteria > Lysobacterales > Lysobacteraceae > Luteimonas > Luteimonas changyuni. The sequence continues at coordinate 32,386 of NZ_JBCLUZ010000018.1, read as the reverse complement.
CAGGTGCCGGGATCGCAGGCAACGCGCGCGCGCGCGGCAGCCCCAGCGTCGTGGTTGCGTTCCGGATCCTCCAGCGCATGCAGCGCCGCAGCGAATCCAGCCTCGTCCTCGACGAGCATGCCGGTCACGCCGTCGTCGACGAGGCTGGAATGTGCTTCCGTCCGGGACGCAATGATCGGCAACCCGGCCGCCATCGCCTCAAGCATCACTTGCGGCCTGCCTTCTGCATGCCGACTGAGAGTCAACAGTCCGGTGGCATGGGGAAACACCTCCTCCGCGAGCTGGGACGGTGCGGCAGGTCCGTGGTAGTGGACCCACGATGGAATCTCGACCTCCTGTTCCATTGGCCCGTACAGGTGCAGTTCGCGTTGGCCGTCGGCGAACATGGGCGCGGACCATTCGAACAAGGGACCAAGCTTCTCAACGGTCAACCGTGAAACTGCGAGCCAACGCTGCGGTGCGTCGCTAGGCGGCTCCCGGCGGATCCCGAACCAGTGCGGGTCGATGCCGAACGACACCGCTTCCACGTACGCGATATCGCCGAACGCCCGCTGCAGCGGCTCGACCATCCATTGGGCATTGGGACAGATCGCCGCCGGGCGTCCGCGTAGCGCACGGCGTATCCACCAGGCGACCGTGGGCAGACGCAGAAGCCGAAGGTCGTTGCCCAGCACGGTGACCAGCGCCGGCTTGCCGTCGCTCGGTAGCGGGATGGCCGATTGCAGCCAATTGATGTGGTACGCATCGACCTCCGGATGGCGGCGGAAACCTTGCGCCAGCATCTTCAGCATTCGCACGGGAGCCAAGAGGGCGCGCACGCCGCCGCTGCGCATCGCGTGTGAAATACCGCCTGCCTCGACCAAGCTGCCCAGCCATTCGCTTTCTTCCGCGGTTGCTGCCTGCACGACCCTTGGAGGAAGCTCTCCTGGTGGGGTGAATGCGACCACGCGAACGCCGGGCGTGCGTGCCAGGGCGAACAGGACGTTGCGCATGAACACCCCTCGGAAATCGCTGGCGTTGCGCGGATACATCGTGGTCGAAAAATATAGATACATGACAGTCGGGCGTCTGCGTCTGGGAGAGTGGCTTATTACGCCGCAGGCGGGGCAGCCGCCGACGTCTGCAGCAGGAACACGTAGGTGGGCATCAGCGGCATCAGGGGCCGCGCAACCCAATCGGCCGCGAACCGCAGCGCGATCCTGGACAGGGCAGGCGGGAGTTCGATGCGCAGCGTCTCGCGCACGGCCTGGAGCGTGCATCCCGACACGATGAAACCTGCCTGTGCAAAAAGCTGCTGCGCTCGCGCATGGCTTGGCGGGTCACAGTCGTAATGGACGCCTTTGCCAGTCGCTCGCACGTAGCGGTCAGCCAGCGGCCGTGGCAACCAGGAAAGTAGCGGCAGCTTGAAATGCGGCTCGATCAGTCGCCATTTGTTGGGAGCGGCGAGATAGGCAATTCCACCGGGCGCCAGCACCCGGCGGATCTCCTGCAGGTGATGAAGTTGGGCGTCCCGATCACCGACGTGCTCGATGACATGATTGCTGACGACCACATCGAAGTATCCATCGGCAAACGGAAGCGCGGTGCCGTCCACGAGGGTGAATTCGTAACCGGAGGACTCCACCCGGCTATCGTGGACGTCGACGCCATGCACTTCGCATCCGTGACCGCTGATCTCGGCAAGCTGGTGGACGATGACGCCTGAGCCCGAGCCCACCTCGAGTACGCGGCGCGCCTGCCTGAACCTGTCCCTGCCGATGATCGCGACGATTTTTTCAGCCTTCACCCGTCGGCTGTTGCGGTCGAGGGCGGCGTGCGGTTGGCGATCCGCAGTCGATGATGACAGGGGTGGCATGTGCTGTCCGGTAGTGGCAGGCAGGTCACGGCGGCGGAACAGCCGGGTCGGGCGCAGGCCGACATTCTAGCGTGAGCCTTTCAGGTAGGCGATCCGACGGGGACCCTAGCACCAATGGGCAGTGCAGCCGACGAGGTGTCCGAAGTACCATCGTGCCCTCACACAGGTTCCCCGGAGCAAACCTTGACTGGATCAGCATCAGCATCCAAGCCGGACGGAAAGTGCTTTCCGGACGCAGCGGCCGCCTTGGCAGGAGTGATCGCCGATGGTCAGACACTCGCCGTGGGCGGGTTCGGCCTTTGCGGAATCCCCGAAGCATTGATCGCCGCGCTGCGCGATTCGGGCGTGAAGGATCTCACGGCGATCTCCAATAACGCCGGGGTTGATGGCTTCGGCCTCGGGCAGCTGCTGGAAACCCGGCAGATCCGCAAGATGATTTCGTCCTATGTGGGGGAGAACAAGGAGTTCGAACGCCAGTTCCTGGGCGGCGAGCTCGACCTTGAATTCAATCCGCAGGGCACGCTGGCCGAGCGCCTGCGCGCCGGTGGTGCCGGGATCCCGGCGTTCTTCACCGCCACCGGTTACGGCACCGTGGTTGCCGAGGGCAAGGAAACCCGCGAGTTCGACGGGAAGAATTATGTGATGGAAACCGCCCTGGTCGCCGACGTGGCGCTGGTCAAGGCATGGAAGGCCGACAAGGCCGGCAACCTGGTGTTTCGCAAGACCGCACGCAACTTCAACCCTGCCTGCGCCATGGCCGGCAAGGTCTGCGTGGCCGAAGTCGAAGAACTGGTGGAGATGGGGGATATCGATCCTGACCACGTCCATCTGCCTGGCATCTACGTCGACCGCATCGTTGTCAACGCTTCGCCCGAGAAGCGCATCGAGCAGCGCACCGTGCGCGAAGGAGACAAGTAATGGCCTGGAACCGCGACCAGATGGCGGCGCGCGCCGCGCGCGAGCTCGCCGACGGCATGTATGTCAACCTCGGCATCGGCCTGCCAACCATGGTGGCCAACCACATCCCCGACGGCGTGGACGTCTGGCTGCAGAGCGAGAACGGCCTCCTCGGCATCGGCCCGTTCCCGACCGAAGACGAGCTGGACGCGGACCTGATCAATGCCGGCAAGCAGACCGTTACCGCGCGCGCGGGCGCGAGCTATTTCGGCAGCCATGACAGCTTCGCGATGATCCGCGGTGGCCACATCGACCTGGCGATCCTTGGCGCGATGGAGGTCACCGACAAGGGCGACCTCGCCAACTGGATGGTGCCCGGCAAGATGGTCAAGGGCATGGGTGGCGCCATGGACCTGGTGGCCGGGGTCAAGCGCGTGGTGGTGCTGATGGAGCACTGCACGAAGAAGGGCGAACCCAAGATCCTGCCGGAGTGCACGCTGCCGCTGACCGGCGTGGGCGTGGTCAGTCGGATCATCACCGAGATGGCAGTGTTCGACGTCACCCCGGAAGGACTGGTGCTGGTCGAGACCGCGGAAGGGATTACGGAAGCGGAGCTGCGCGAGCGGACCGGCGTCGGGTTCACCACAGCCGGCTGAGCCAGGCAGGCCTTCGAAGGGAGACGGGTTCGGCGTTCCGTCCTGCGCAGCGTGACGGGCGCCGCTCCAGCGGGCAACGGTCGCTGCACGCGGTCCCGGACAGAGGTACTCTTGGAATTCCTGTTCCCGGAGCGGCCCCATGATCTCTCGCTTACCGCCCATCCTGACCGTGTTGGCCGTCGCCTTGCTGGCCGCCTGCGCTCCCGAGTCGTCCACCGAGGCTGGAAGCATCGGTGAGGCGGCTGCCGGGTCCAGCATCGACGCAAGCGCCAACGCGGATACCGGTGGCGCCGCCATGGCTGACATGCACGATCCCTTGCTGGCGCTGCGGACTGGTCGCGACGCCGACGCGATTGCCGGATACGCGGATCGCGGCGAACTGGTCGGCTATGACAGCGTGCGTTCGATCCAGCGCCGCGGCGCGCATACCTTCTACCCGGTACGGGTGAGCGAGGCGCATGCACTGGATGCAATCGGCACCGGTACGCTGCGCCTCACGGGCCCGGACGGCCGCCCGGTACAGCTGGAATACCAGCGCCATGTCGAGCATCCCAGCGGCGACTGGAGCTGGATCGGGCGCGACGAGCACGGAATCGAGGGCATCCTGACGTTTGGCGAGAAGGCGGTGTTCGGCGTGCTGCCTTATGGCGAGGACGACACCCTGCGCGTGACCACCAACGCCGGCCAGACATGGATGGCCAGCACCGCGAGCGACATGCTCTCGCCACTTCAGCAGCGGATACGGCAGGGCTTGGCTCCGCCGGACTTCCGCGTGCCTCCGCGGTTGCCCGATTCCCCGGAAGTACAGGCGATGGCGGCTACCGCCACGGAGCTGGCCGCCGCCGCCCCGGCATCGATGCTGGCAGCCGCAGCAGCCGACACCACCATCGACGTACTCCTGGGCTACACACCCGGCGTGGTCAGCATGCTCGGCGGCGCATCGCAGGTGCAAACCCGGTTGAACCACATCATCACCGTGGGCAACCAGGCCTTCATCAACAGCAATGTAGCGGTGAGCCTGCGCCTGGTGAGTACCCTGCAGGTCAACTACACGGATACCGGCGCTAACAAGACCGCTCTGGAGCAACTCACGGGCAGCGACGGCACCAGCAACGTATCGATCCCGGCCTCCCTGCAGCCTCTGCGGAACGCGCGGGAAACGCACGGCGCGGACCTCGTGTCACTGGTCCGCCGCTTCCGCGACAGTGACCATGGAAGCTGCGGTATCGCATGGCTCATCGGTGGCGATCAGTCCGCGATCGTCCAGGGCCATGAGAGGTTCGGCTACTCGGTGATCAGCGACTCCAATGGCATGCAGGCACCGGACAACGGCCACTATTGCCGCGACGAGACCCTGGTCCACGAGATCGGCCACAATCTGGGCTCCCAGCACGACGAAGAGGCCGCCTGGGACGAAGAGAAAAAAGCCACCACTTACGGGCGCTACCCTTGGTCGTTCGGCCTCAAGACCACGGCTGCGGGCGGCAATTTCTATACCGTGATGGCGTACGGCGACGCGGGGCAGGCCGCGTGGCGCGTGTTCTCCAACCCGCAGTCGACCTATTGCGGCGGCCGCCCGTGCGGGGTCGCGAACGAGACCGACAATGCGAGGAGCTTGAGGGCGACGACTCCGATCATCGCGGGGTTTCGTAACTCGGTCGTCGCTCCCTCACCGTTGCGGCCGAACCTGTTCGCGATCCGGCGCAATGGTACCAACAGCACCGAGGTGCATATTCTGGGCGGAATCGCTCACTATTCCAGCTTCACCAGAAACTTGCCGACCGCGCTTGGCAAGAGCGGAAGTGGTTATGCCTGGGCATTTCGTACCGGAGACTACAACCGCGACGGCATTGTCGATCTGTATGCCATCAAGAAGTTCGGCTCTTCGGGCTATACAGAGGTCCATGTCCTGAACGGCGCAACGAACTATTCCAACTATCTTCTCCAGGTTCCCACGTTGATCGGGGCGAACCTGGGCAATACATGGATGTTCGATCTCGCGGATTACAACAACGACGGCATCCTGGACCTCTATGCCATCAAGAAGGTCGGTTCGTCGGGACGCACCGAAGTACACGTGCTCAACGGCGCCAACAGGTATCGCTCGTTCCTTCTCCAGACCGCGACCGCGCAAGCCAATACCGGCAGCGACCTGGCGTGGAAGTTCGAAGTGGGCGATTACAACGGGGATGGCGTGCCCGACCTTTGGGGCATCCGCAGGAATGGCACTGCCGGGCGCACCGAGGTCCACATCCTCGACGGCGCGAACCGGTTCCAGCGTTTCCTGTTGCAGCGCTCGACCCCCCTGGGCCGTACCGGACACCTGGACGACTGGGACTTCAAGCTCGGCGACTACGATGGTGACGGCAGGCTTGATCTGTATGTGATCAGGAAGAACGGCGGGCCCACGACTGAAGTGCACGTGCTCGACGGCGCAGGCCAACTCCAGACCTACCTCACCAATCGTGCGACGGCGCTGGGGCGCACCGGAATCGACGGCTCCTGGCAGTTCGACCTGGTTGGTCCCTGACCCAGGAAAAAAAGCGGCGGCGTCCGAGGATGCCGCCGCGAATAGTGCGGAGAGCCGCCGCCCAGCGCGACCCTAAAGCGCCTTTTCAAGCTCCGGCAGCACTTGGAACAGGTCGCCGACCAGCCCGATGTCGGCGATCTCGAAGATCGCGGCATCAGCATCCTTGTTGATCGCAACGATCGTGCCCGCGTCCTTGATGCCGGTGAGGTGTTGGATCGCGCCGCTGATGCCGATCGCGACGTACAGCTCCGGGGCGATGATCTTGCCGGTCTGGCCGACCTGCATCTCGTTGGGGCAGTAGCCGGCGTCGACCGCGGCGCGCGAGGCGCCCACGGCGGCGCCCAGCTTGTCGGCGAACTTGTAGATGACGTCGAAGTTCTCCGCCGAGCCCACGCCGCGGCCGCCGGAGACCACGCGCCTGGCGCTCTGCAGGTCGGGGCGGTCGGAGCTGCCCGCGGCCAGGCCGACGAAGCGGGTGTGCGTCGGTAGCGCAGCCTCGACGCTCGCAGCCTCGACCGCGGCGCTGCCGCCCTTGCCGGCTTCCTTCCACGAGGCCGTGCGCACCGTCGCAACCACGGTCTGGTCGGCGGGCGCCTCGACGGTGACGATGGCGTTGCCGGCGTAGATCGGGCGCTTGAAGCTGTGCTCGCCCTCAACCGACATCAGGTCCGACACCTGCGGCACGCCGAGCAAGGCGGCCACGCAGGGCATCAGATCCTTGCCGAAGGTGGAGCTGGGACCGAAGACGTGGCTGTAGCCTTCGGCCAGCTTCGCAATCTGCGGCGCCAGCACCTGGGCGATGGCGTTGGCGTTGGCATCATTGGCGACGGTGAGCACGCGGCTGACGCCGGCGATCTGCGCGGCCTCGGCGGCGACCGCGGCGGGGTCGGCGGCGAGCACCACGATGTCGATGGCTTCCGGCGAGAGCGCCTGCGCGGCGGACACGCACTTGGCGGTGGAACCGTTGAGCTTGCCGTCGGCGTGTTCGGCGACGATGAGAACCTTGGCCATCAGAGCAACCCCTTGTCCTTGAGTGCGGCAACGAGTTCGGCCGCGTCCTTCACCATCACGCCCTTGCTGCGCTTCGCGGGCGCGGCGTGCTGCGTGGTCTTGAGCCCCTGGCTTTCTTCCACGCCGAGGTCAGCCCAGGCGATCGACTCCATCGGCTTGGACTTGGCCTTCATGATGTCGGGCAGCTTGATGAAGCGCGGCTCGTTGAGGCGCAGGTCGGTGGTGACCACCGCCGGCAGGTCGATTTCCAGCGTCTCCAGGCCGGCATCGACCTCGCGGGTGACCGTGGCCTTGCCGTCGGCAACCTCGAGCTTGGAGGCAAACGTCGCCTGCGGGCGGCCCCAGAGGGTGGCCAGCATCTGCCCGGTCTGGTTGGCGTCGTCGTCGATCGCCTGCTTGCCGAGGATCACGATGTCCGGCGATTCCTTCTCGACCAGCTTCAGCAGGGCGCGCGCGGCGGCCAGCGGCTGCACGTCCTGGCCTGCCTCGGTCACGACGTGGATGGCCCGGTTGGCGCCCATGGCCAGGCCGTTGCGCAGGTGGGCCTGGGCGTCGGCAGGAGCAATCGTGGCGACCACGACCTCGGTGGCGATGCCCTTGTCGCGCAGGCGCAGGGCCTCTTCCAGGGCGATTTCATCGAAGGGATTGGCCGACAGCTTGACGCCGTCGGTGACCACGCCGGAGCCGTCCGGCTTGACCTGGATGCGGACGTTGTAGTCCACCACTCGCTTGTAGCCGACGAGGATCTTCATCGTTGCGGTGAGTCCTTGGGGGAGAAAGGGCGGAACCCCGTGATTTTAGCCGGCGGCGGACGCGTGTGCGAATGCGGCGGCGCGGGCGCTCAACCGCGGGCGGCGCGGGGGCCCATCACGCGGCGTCCGAGCAGGAAGGTGACCGGGACGCTGGCCGCTACCGACAGCAGCGGTGCCACGCGCGGATCGATGCCAAGCGGGCCGATGGCGAGTTCCAGCACGCCCGCGCCCACGGCCCAGCCGGCCAGGCAGACCAGCGGCCACGCCGCGAAGCTGCGCCAGCTGCGCTGGGCGCGAAACGCATAGCGGCTGTGCAGCAGGTAGCCGAAGCAGACGCCGAAGACGAAGCTGGCCGCATAGGCGCCCTGCGGCGGCAGCCACGGCAGAAACAGCCAGTACACCACCAGGCACGAAAACGTATTGACCGCGCCGACGGCCACGAACCGCAGCAGGACGGCGGTGCCGCCGTTGCCGCGCAGCGCGGAAAGCATGCCATTCATGGCCGGCGGGCCGCGACCAGCGCAAGGAACTCGTCGTAGTCGCGGATGTAGTCGGCGGCGTCATAGGCCTGGGAAGCAAACACCAGCAGCACGGCGTCGGGCGAGTACTGGAACTGCGTGCCCCAGGTCATCGGCGGCAGGTGCAGGCCGCTGTCGGGCGAATCAAGCAGGAATTCGCGACGGTAGTGGCCGTCGTCGGCCAGCACCCGCACCGAGCCGTGCGTGCAGACCAGGAACTGGTGGCATTCGCGGTGTGCGTGCTCACCCCGCGTTTCGCGCGATGGCACGCCGAACACCAGGAAATAGCGCTGCGGCGCGAAGGGCAGGTCGACGTTGAACTCGCCCACCGACAGGGAACCACGCAGATCGATGAAGCGCGGCATGCGGTGCAGGCGCGCACCGCCGTCGCCGTGCTGGACGCCAGGGCCGGCATTCCCGGGCGAGGCCTGATGCCCACCCGCGTCGCGGGAGTCGGCTCTGGAGTCCTTGGCCGCCGCAGTGCCGGCATCGTCGGCCTGCGCATCGATACGGCCGCCGTCGACATCGGAGACATAGCCCACGATGCGCGCCGGGTTGCCAACCACGATCGCGTTCGCCGGCACCGAACGCGTGATCACCGCGCCGGCGCCGATCATTGCTCCGCGGCCGATGCGCAGGCCCGGGAGCAGGGTGGCATTGGCGCCGATCGACGCGCCATCCTCGACCACGGTCTCGCTGTAGCGCTCCGGGCGCTTGCGGCTGCGCGGGAACGGGTCGTTGCTGAAGGTGGCGTTGGGGCCGACGAAGACGTCGTCGCCAAGGCGCACGCCGTCCCAGAGCTGCACGCCGCACTTGATGGTGCTGCGGTCGCCAACGATCACGTCGCCCTCGATGAACACGCCGTCGCAGACGTTGCAGTCGCGCCCGATGCGCGCGCCTGGGAGCACGTGGGCAAAGGCCCATATCCGGGTTCCGGCGCCGATGTCATCGCTTTCGCACAGCGCGTTGGGATGTACGAAATGGTCCATCAATCATCGCCCTCGAATGTTTCCTCGGAGTGCACCAGGGCCAGCGGACGTGCCTTGGTGTTTTCGAACGCGCGCCAGGCATAGCTTCCGACCACGCCCAGACCCAGGGTGTTGATGGCGCCGAAGAACAGGATGGTGAACACCGTTGCCGCATAGCCGGGCACGGTGACCCATCCGGAAACGCGGGCTATCAGCACCACCACCGCCAGCAGCACGGCCGTGACCAGGGCCAGGGCGCCGGTCATAAACAGGATCCGGACCGGCAGGTCGCTGAAGGCGAACACGCTGTCGGAGAAATAGCGGAGCTTCTTGCGCAGGGTCCAGGCGCTGCGGCCATGCTCGCGGCGCAGGCGCGAATAGGGCAGGAACACGCGGCGGCCACCGAGCCAGAACAGCTGTGCCAAAAGGCTCGTGTTCGACTCCTGCAGCGTCAGCAGGCGGTCACGGAAATCAGAGGTCACGGCGAAGATGTCGACGCCGCCGCGGGGGATGTCGGGCATGACCAGGCGGCGGTAGAGGGACCAGAACAGGGTCGACATGAGCCGGGAAGCCGCCGGGTCCTCGCGGCCGTCGCGAATGCCGAACCCGACATCCGCCTGGCCGTCGCGCAGCGCTTCCAGGAAGCAGGACGCAAGCTCCGGCGGTTCCTGGAGGTCGGCGGCCATCACCGCGATGACGCGTCCGCGCGCGCGCTCAAGGCCAACGCGGATCGCCGGGAACGCGCCGAAATTGCGCGTCAGCTCGACCAGCTGTGCGTTGAAACCGGCGCCGGGAAGCGCTTCGCGCAACAGGGCGTGGCTGTCGTCCGGGCTGCCATCGACCACGAATACCGCTTCGAAGCCGCCGTCCACCTCGCGTGCCAGCCCGGCCAGCGCCTGCAGCAGTCGCGGGATCGAGCGGGCGTTGCCGTACACCGGCACGACCACGCTCAGCGCCGGGATCAGAAGCGGTTGCATGCGTCGATCACCCTTTCGACCTCGCGATCGGTCAGTTCGGGAAAGCAGGGCAGGGACAGTGCCGTGCGCGCGTGGCGCTCGGTGACCGGCAGCGACAGCTTGGCATGTCGTGCGCCGAAGCAGGGTTGCCGGTGGTCGGGCAGGGGGTAGTGCACGTCGCTGGCGATGCCGGCCGCCGCGAGATGTGCACGGAGCCGGTCGCGAGCTTCGCAGTACACGACGTAGAGGTGTGCGACATGCTCCTCGCCAGCTGGCCCGGGCACCGTGATCCCCTGATTGCGGATGCCATTCGAATACCGGTTGGCGATCTCGCGCCGGCGCAGGTTCCAGCCGTCCAGCAGCGGCAGCTTTTCCGAAAGCACCCGCGCCTGCAGTTCGTCGAGGCGACTGTTGCGGCCGCCGCTGGCGGCGTTGACGTACTTGCGCTCCCAGCCGTACTGCCGCAGCGCACGCACGCGCGACGCGACCGCGGGGTCGCGGCTGGTCACCGCACCGGCATCGCCGAGGGCGCCGAGGTTCTTGGTGGGGTAGAAGCTGAAGGCCGCTGCGTTGCCGAATGCGCCGGCCCGGCGGCCGTCGCGCGCGCGCGCGCCGTGGGCCTGCGCGCAATCCTCGACCAGGGCGATGCCGCGTGCATTGCAGGTCGCCATGACCGGGTCCATCTGCGCAAGGCGACCGTAAAGATGCGTGACCACGACCGCGCGCACCGGGTGGCTTTCGTCGCAGGCGCGTTCGAGTGCGGCCGGGTCCAGCGTCGCGTCTTCGCCGACATCGACGAACACCGGTTCCGCCCCGCAGGCCAGGGCGGCAGTGGCTGCGTACATCGCGGCGTTGGCCGCCATCGCCACGCGGTCGCCCTGGCCGACACCCGTCGCCTTCAAGGCCAGCTCCAGCGCATCGCTGCCGTTGGCCACGCCAACGCAGTGCGCGGTGCCACAGTACTCCGCGAACCCGGTTTCGAATGCTTCCACGCCGGCACCGAGTACATAGTGGCCGCTGTCCAGGACCGACTCCATCGCGGCAAGAAGCCTGGCGCGCAGCGGTGCGACATGGCGGGCCAGCGAGTTGAGCGGAACGGGTTCGACTTGCATGCGTCATGCCGGAACGGTGATCCCGCATTCTGCCAGAACCCCATTGGATGCCCCCGGGGCCAGCACGGCCAGGGCCACGACCAGGTTGCAAGCTATGATCCGCCGGGGCCGGCCGACGGCGAGGACACGATGCGACAGGGGAAGGTGGACATCGGCACGCATGCCGCGCAGGGCCTGCACGCGGGCTGGCTGCTGCTGGTGCTGGCCGCGGCGTACTTGGCGTTCGCATTCGGACTGACGCCCAACAGCCCGTTCCCCTACTACCCCGACGACTTCTCCTTCCTGGCCGGCTCGCTTGCCGACATGGGCTGGAACTGGAAGCGCCCGGTGTCGACCAACATCATTTTCCTGGCGGCGGCCTGCGGCCAGGTGGCGAGCTACGTGATCCTCGCCGCGTCCACCGTGATGGTCGCGTGGCTGGTGCTGCTGCTCCTGCGCGAGGTGTTCGGCGTCGGCATCGGCATGCTGCCGGCAGCGGTGTGCGGCGTGGTGCTGTTCAGCCATGCCGGCGCCTTCGAGCACGGCAAGTACCTCGGGCTGATGACCAACCTCGTGTCGCACGGCTTCGGTCTGGCCAGCCTGTTGCTGCTGTGGCGCGGCTGGCGTGGCGGCAGGCTGTGGCCCTGCCTGCTCGCCGCGCTGGCCTATCTGGCCAGTGCGTTCGCCAAGGAGGACTTCCTGCTGCCTCCGCTGCTGCTGCTGGTCCTGCTGTGGATGCTGGATCGCGACGCGGGCGACGCGGGCGGCGCGGGCGATGCGGGCGACGCGCGACGGGGCCGCCTGGCAGTGCGCGCGCGGTTGGTGCTGTCGCTGCTGTTCGTCGCGATCACCTGCGGCTCGATGGCCTGGAGCGCATACGATCGCAATCCCTTCGTCGCCGGGCTGTTCTCGCCGGACACCAGCAGCGCGTCGTACGCGGTGGAGCTGGCTCCGGCGGCGCTGCTGGGTGCGCTGCGCAAGCTGTTCATCGGTTACACCGGTGTGGCCACGCTGCTGTCGGCCGCTGCGTGCGCGGCGCTGTGCCTCGTCCCGGCCCTGAGGCTGCGGGTGCTCTGGTTCGCCGCTACCGTGCTGGCGCTGGCGCTGCCGTACGCGCTGATTCCAAACAACATGCCCGGGTATCGCGCCTATGCGTGGCTGCCGTGGATGGCGGCGATGCTTGCGGTCGCGCTGGGGTACTGGCAGTGGTCGCGGGCCGGCGGACGCCGGCATGGCCGTGCCGTGCCCTTCGTGGCCGCACTCCTGGTCGCGCTGTTGGCGGCATGGGCCCACCACGATGCACGCCTTTCGCTTGCCCAGCGCTATGCGGCGGGCGAATCCGTCAACAGGCGCATGCTCGAACTGCTCGAATCGGTTCGTGCGGAGCTCGGGGATGCGGCGCTTGTCGGGCTGCATGGCTTCGAAGGGCCATCGCCCTGGTGCGGCAATGGCACCCTGTTCCTGCACCGCAAGCGCGGCTTCGACCAGCGCTGGGTGGTGTTCGCGCCGGGGCCCACGCCCTGCTACCAGAATCCTGTCGGGGGTGGCAGGGCGCGCCACGACCTGCGGCTTTCGGTTGCGCCGCCTCTGCAGGCCTGTGCGATGGAAGGACTGCCCGTGCTCGCGTTTGAGCCCGACGGCAGCGGCCGGCTGGTGACCGCGCGCGAGATCTGCGCGGCGGCGCGCGGGCCAGGCGCCGCGCGCTAGTCCGCCGGCACGCGGCCGGCGCCCCCCAGCAGCCGCGCAGGGCGCTCGATGCGCACTGAATTAAGACCGGCGCCGGGTATGGCGATCGCGGACTGGTAGCCGTTGACGCGAAACATCGCCACCGGCCGGCCGTCGAGGGTGGCGTGCCAGCGGGCGGCGGGGTCCTCGTTGAGGATCAACAGGCCCTGGCCCGGGACCTGGACCGTCGCCTCCAGCAGCGTGCGGTCGTTCCGGCTGATCGTGACTTCGCCGTCCAGTCGTCCGTTGCCGGCATGTGCATCCGCGTCGAATCCAGCGGGCAGGTCGCCGGCACGGACCATCGCGCGCAGCGGTGACGCGCTGCCCAGGCGCCGTAGCTCCGCGATCGGCGAGCCCACAACCTCGACGCCCGAGGACAGGAAAAACAGCCGCGGCAGTGCCTGCGGATCGGTACGCAGCACCAGGCCCGGGCGCAGCAACTCATCGCCCGGCCGCGCAACATCTTCCGGCCAGAGCGACCAGCGGACGCCGAACAGCGCCGACACGGCGGGATTGGCCTGTGAAAGCAGCTGGTATTTGGTGTATTCCGCGGGGCCGATGCCACCGTGGATCGAACGGAAGCCATGCACGGTCCAGGCGTGCGTGAGCAGGTGGGCGTTCTCGACGCCGGAGCCCAGGAGGAAGCGGTATTGGTCCAGTCCGCCAAGCCGCGACGCGAGGGCTGCGGCATCGGCATGCGCCTGGACGCGGTCGGGATGGAACAGCATCGCGTCGTGGTACGCGAACGCGATGTTGTGCCGGAATGGTGCCCAGACGGTGGCGAAGAACAGCAGCGAGCAGGCGAACACGAACGGGACCTGGCCGCCACGGCGGCCACGCATGCACCAGGCCAGCGCGGCGAACGCCAGCAGCAGCGCCACCAGGGCGCCGAGCCGGTAGGTCGTGCCGGAGGCCACGATGGCTGCCCCCGCGGCCGCCAGGGCCAGCGCCGCGAGCCAGGCCCAGCCGTCGCGTGCGGGCGCGGGCGGGGCGCGCTCGCGCAGGGACTGCAGGCCCAGTGCCGCCACCGGCAGCAGCAGCACTACGGCCAGGCAGGACCACCAGATGAGTTCTCGCACCAGGTTGGCCAGCGGCAGCGTCGCCAGCAGTGGCGCCAGCGGCGCGAAGCAGGATGCCACCGCAAACAGGCCGCAGACGAGCATCGCGCGTGCGCAGCGGATGGCGGGCGTTGCCGGCAGGTGGCGAGCGAACACGCACAGCGCCGCCACCATCACCGCGGCGCCGAGATAGGCATTGCCGATGCCACGCCGGTACTCGAACGACAGCAGCAGGTTGGCGTCGGAGGGGGCCAGCGCGTGGTGCCGCAGCGCGGCCACGGGTACCGGCTGGTGGCCGATGACGTGGCCCCCGGCCTCGCCCAGCCAGCGGATGGAGCGACCGTGGAAGGCCAGGATTTCGGACAGGTAGGGCCAGCTGGCGGCGAACACGACCGCCGCCGCCGCCGCGATCCAGGCGCTGGTCGCGGCCAGCGCGCGCAGCGCCCTGGCGTCGCGCGCGGCTGCCGCTTGCGCGCCCACCAGCACCCATGTCCAGCCCGAGGCCCAGGCCGCGAGCACCAGGTTCTGCGCCGGATGCGCGTACACCAGCAGGATGGCGGCCAGCGCCAGCAGCAGCGCCACCGGTGCCTGCCGGCGCCAGCCCGATCCCCGGTACAGGCGGACCTGCGCCGCCAGCAGCCAGGGGACCCACGCCATGCCGGCGATGATGTGGGGCCAGCCGGCGGCGGCGCGCACCGCCGGGAACCAGGGGATCGCCAGTGCCACCACCACGGCCGGCACCGGGCGAACGCCCAGCGCCCGGGCCAGCGCGTACGTACCTGCGCCAAGCAGCGCGAGGTGCAGCATGATGATGAAGTTGAGCCGGTCGAGGGTCGCCTCCGGCGAGGCATCCGCGCCCGCCCAGTTGAAGTACAGCGGGTAGAGCATGTGGTAGTTCGGGTTCGACCAGTTCGACTCGCCGGCACGCACGCGCTCGGTATACATCGCCGCGAGCAGGCCTTCCTCCTCGATGGCGTGACTGGCTTCGTTGAAGAACGCCAGCAGCATGTCGGCCTGGTCGGGGCCGCGGGCAAGCGTCTGGCCGGCGTAGTGCACGCGCGCGATCGCGAACACCGCCAGCGCGACCAGCGCCAGGACCAGGATCTCGCGCAGCCACGCGCGCTTGCCGGTCGATGGGGCAACCCCGGGCGGCGCCATCACCACGCGTCAGCCCAGCATGCGCAGGGCGCGGTCGGCGGCTTCCAGCACGTGGTCCATGTGTGGATCCAGGCCGATCCACATTGGCAACCGGAAGAGCCGCGCGGCGATGTCGTCGGTGACTTCGAGCCCACCGTGCGCCCGGCCGAGGCGCGCGCCCGCGGGAGACGAGTGCAGCGGTACGTAGTGGAACACCGAGAGCACGCCGTCGGCGCGCAGCGATTCCAGGATCCGGCCGCGCGCCGCGGCGTCGGGCGCCAGCAGGTAGTACATGTGCGCGTTGTGCTCGCAGTGCTCGGGCACCACGGGGCGGCGTACGCGCCCGGCGCGCTCGTGCGAATCGGCCCAGTCGTGGTAGCGCCGCCACAGCGCGAGGCGGCCATCGGTGAGCTCGCGGGCGTGGTCGAGCTGGGCGGCAAGGAAGGCGGCGGTGACCTCGCCGGGAAGATAGGACGAACCGAGGCCGCACCAGGTGTATTTGTCGACTTCGCCACGGTGGAACCGGCCGCGGTTGGTGCCCTTCTCGCGGATGATCTCGGCGCGCCCGGCCAGCGCCGGGTCGTTGACGAGAAGCGCGCCGCCCTCGCCGCACATCACGTTCTTGGTTTCGTGGAAGCTGAAGGTACCGAGCGCCCCCAGGCTGCCCAGTGGCCGGCCGCGATAGCGCGACATCAGCGCCTGGGCTGCATCCTCCACCACCAGCAGGCCGTGGCGCGCGGCGATGTCGAGGATGGCGTCCATCTCGCAGGCCACTCCGGCGTAGTGCACCACGCAGATCGCGCGCGTGCGCGCCGTCACCGCGGCTTCGACCAGGGTTTCATCGAGGTTGAGCGTGTCTTCGCGCACGTCGACGAATACCGGCGTCGCGCCACGGAGCGCGAAGGCGTTGGCGGTGGAGACGAAGGTGTAGGACGGCATGATCACTTCGTCGCCCGGACCGACATCGGCCAGCAGCGCGGACATCTCCAGCGCGGCCGTGCAGGAATGGGTCAGCAGCGCCCGTGCCGCGCCGGTCTCGCGCTCCAGCCACGCGTGGCAGCGACGGGTGAAGGCGCCATCGCCGGACAGGTGGCCGGCGGAGTGCGCCGCGGCGATGTTGGCGAGCTCGTCGCCGGTCATGCAGGGGCGGTTGAACGGGATCATCGGGGTTCTCCGCGGCGTGCGACCACCACCCGGCTGCCGCCCGCCGGGAAGCGCAGACCGATGGCATGAAGGGCTTCTTCTGCGCGCATCACGCACTCGAAGGCGGCATCCAGCGGGCGCGGCAGGGCGAGTTCGGCCAATGCATCGTGCTCCGCGTCCGCGCGCTGCGGGCGCAGCCGGGAAAGCGCCATCAGCGGAAGCAGCAGCGCGGTGAAGCTGCTGCTCCACGCGGGTTCGAAGCCGGTCTCGCGCAGCTTGCCCTCGAGTTCGCCGCGGGCGTAACGACGCACGTGGTGCGCGGCATCGTCCTGCCTGCTCCACAGCCACGGGTGCTGCGGAACGCTGAGGACCACGATGCCGCCGGGCCGAAGCGCCTGGCGCAGGCTGCGCAGCGCAAGCAGGTCGTCGTCGATGTGTTCGAGCACGTCGTAGGCGCCGATGGCATCGAAGGCCGCGGTGAAGGGCAGGGCGCGGGCATCCAAGCGCAGCAGCCCGGCCCGGGGCACGCGCTGGCCCGCGAACTGCAGGCTGCCGGGAAGGTACTCGCTGCCCGTGACCTGCCATCCCGGGAAGCGGGCGGCGACCGCCGAGAGCACGAAGCCGGTGCCGCAGCCCACCTCCAGGTAGTCGCGCACGCTGCCACCGTGGCGGTCCAGCAGCCGCAGCAGCAGGCGGTTGCGCGCCCGGAACCAGAAGTTGCCGGCCTCAAGCGCGGCCAGCCTGGGAAAGTACGCGGTATCGAAACCACCGCCGCGCGTGCTCATCCTGCCGCGCACCAGGCCTGGGAGAACGCACAGGCGCGACCATGCTCGTCGTGCAGCCAAGCGTTCGCCCGCAGGGTGCCCTCGGTCGACGGCCAGCCTGCGCGCACGGTGAGCACATGGCCGCTTGCGGGACTGATGCCTGCCAACTGCAGGGTCGACTGCGAAACCGGCACCAGCGCTGTGCCTGCGGCCTGCGACGCGAGCGCCGCGAACTCCGCCCCGGACAGCTGTCCGTCCGTAGCCGTGGCCGCCGCGCCCGGCGCATAGCGCCGCGTGGCCACGGGTCGAGCCGCGGCGCCAAGCATGGCGTTGACGTGCAGCGTGTCGAAGGCGGCATACAGGTGGAAGCCCTCGCGACCCCACACCTTCTGCACCGCGAAGTTGTCGACCTTGGTGGACATGCGCATCTCGCGGAAGCCAAGCCGCTGGTAGTGGGCCTGCGTGTGGCGGATCAGGTCGGAGAACAGGCCGCCGCCGGATTCAGAGCCCAGGACCCCATAGATGCTGCCGTTCGCGATACCGGCCTGCGGGTCCGCCTCGCAGCTGGCGAATGCGATGGCGCGGCCGTCGCGACGCGCGATCCAGGTGGTGGTGCGTCCGTCGCTGCGGTGGCGCATCGCCCACTCGCGATAGCCGGCCAGCGCGAGCGGGCGCGCGAACAGCGGATTGGCGAGGTAGTGGCTGGCATAGTCGCGAAAGCTGTCCTCGACCAGGATGCCCAGGGTTTCGTCGTCATCCTCGGAGGCGAGCGAGATCGTGACGTCGCGGTTCATCACCGGCCGTGGCATGCAGCCGGTGAGGTCGAGCGTGTAATAGACCAGCACGCCGGCATCGATGACGTCGAAGCCGTGCGCCACCAGCGCGCGGACAGGGGCTGAAGTGCCCACCGGCAGGCGGTAGATGGCAACGTCGGCGGTGCTGTCGAGCAGTTCGGCAAGCGGGGAGCCGTCGAGCCGCGCGGCACGCCAGACCTCCAGGCCGAAGCGCGCGCTGTCGAGCGCCGAACGCGCGAGCGTGGACTGCTCAAGCATCGCCGGGCTGCGGCGGGTTGAGCTCGCGCTCCACCACGAACGCGGGGCGACGCTTGCCGTCCTTGAACACCTGGCCCACGTACATGCCCACCACGCCCACGCAGAACATCAGGATGCCGCACAGCAGCCAGATCGACGCGATGATGCTGGTGTAGCCGGCAACGCCGGTGCGGCCGCTGGCCCAGAAGTAGACTGCTGCCAGCACCACGCCGAACGCGAACAGCGACACCGCCATGCCCGCCTTCACCACGAGGCGCAGCGGCTTGTCCGAATGCGAGAGCGCCACGCCCAGGGCAAGTCGCGCGGCCTTGCGCAGGCTGTAGGCACTGCGCCCGTGCCCGCGTGCGGCATGGGCGACGGGAACCGATTCCGAAGGCAGGCCGGTCCAGCGCACCATCAGCGGAAAGCAGCGGTCGCTCTCGGGCATGGACAGCAGCAGCTCGACCACGCGGCGCGAATACACGCCGAAATTGGCCACGCGGTGGTCCTGGGGGACGCCGGTCAGCCACGCGAGGACACGGTAGAAGCACCATGAACTGAGGCGTTTGCCGATTCCGTCGCGTCGCGCGCTGCGCTGCGCATGGATGACGTCGGTGCCGGCGCGCGCGCGCGCCAGCAGCGCCGGGATCTCCTCGGGCTGGTCCTGCAGGTCGCAGTCCATGACCACCACATGCGCGCCGCGCGCATGTTCAAGGCCGGCGTAGATCGCGGCGTGCTGGCCGAAGTTGCGCGACAGGCGCAGGCCGCGCACTTCGGGATGCAGGCGTGCGAGTTCATCGATCCGCTGCCATGCATCGTCCGGACTGCCGTCGTCGACCAGCAGGATCTCGAGATGCTCGGATGCGGCAAACGCGCGCTTGCTGCGTTCCACCAGTTCCTCCAGGCAGCCTGCGCAACCGTAGACGGGTGAGACGATGCTGAGCGTCGGTTGGCGGAAGGGTCCGGGCATGCCTGCAATAGTGCCGCAACGCGGGAGCCTTGGACATGCCCGGGTCGTGGCGCGCCGCTATACTCCCGGGCCGAAGGACGCATGACGCGAAAATCATGGCGCCGAGTCCAGCTCCCGTTTCCCGGCCAGGCCGGATCCTGTGCGCGCTGCCCTGGATGCTCGCACTGGCGATGCTTGTAAACGCGTTCGCGTTCGCCGGCCGGATGGCGAACCCGCTGGTGTATTCGGACAACTGGACCTTCATCGACACCTTCCTGCGCGTGGCGCTGGAAGAGGGCGCGGGCTTCGGCGATTTCCTGGTCAAGCGCGCCGGCGTCGACCATGCCCAGCCCCTCAACAAGCTGTTGATGCTGGCCAATGCGCGCTGGTTCGGCCTGGATTTCCGGCTCGAGTCCTGGTTCGGCCTGGCCTGCGCGGCAGGCGGCTGGCTGCTGCTGTGCGCGATCGTGCTCCGGGACCGGCGCCAGGCCGCGACGCATGCCATGGGTCCTTGCGCCGCAGCGCTGCTGCTGGCCGCCATCGTCGCCGTCCAGGTGTCGCCGGCCACGGCGGATGTCTACGTCTACCCCATGGTCACCATGGCGCACGCCTTCTATCTGCTGTGCTTCGCGACGCTCGCGGCCGCGTGGCTTGCCTACCGCGACCGCACCGCCTGGCCGATGCTGCTGGCGGCGGCGGCCGCAGGCATCGTCGGCGACGACTCGGCGGTGCTGCTGGTCGCGGCGGTCGCGCCGGCGCTGCTTTTCGCGGGTGCGCGGGAAGGGCGCATGCGCGACGCGATACGGGTCGTCGTCCTCATGGCGCTGGTGCTGCTTGTGTGCCGCGGCATCTACATGGCATTCGGCGAAATCAGGGGCACCACCAATCCTGACTTCAACGTCGGCCTGGCCGAGCGCGTGACAGGCCTGGCCGCGCAATGGCGGGATGCCTGGCAGTGGCTGGTGACTCCGCTCACCATGGGCCTGGTGCCTGCGGCAACGCTGCGCACGGCGTTCGGCGACGGATGGGAGGCGGCGCGCATCGCGCTGGCGGTGCTGGTGGCCATCGCACACGGCTGGTTCTGGTGGCGGGCGCTACGCCTGCGCCCCGGCGCCACCTGGTTCGTCGCGGTGGCGCTGATGCTGCTGTTCTACGCCATGGTTGCCGGAATACTTTACGGCCGGGTGTTCGTGCGCGGCGCGGAATTCCTGGAGCAGGGACGCTACGCGGTTTTCTACCAGCTCGGCATCGTGGCGCTGCTGCTGATGGCGCTGGCGCCCGGGGCCCTGCGCAGCGTGCGCGGTGCCGCGGTCGCCGCCTGCGTGGCGCTGCTGTTGCTGGCGGCCCAGGCGGCGCTGGCGGTCCATGCCTGGGAGCGACTGCCCGGGTATCGCGCGGCCTATGTGGTGATGGCGCGCGACATGGCGGCGGTGGCCCGCGATCCCCGCACGCCGCCGGATCCATGCGCGGTCGGCATCGATATCTGCGTCCGCCCCGAGGCGACGCGCATCGCGCTGATGGCGATGCTGGTGGAGCATCGCCTGAACCTGTTTTCGCCGCGGTTCCGCGCCAGCCACCCGGACCTGGCCGAGGCCGCCGGCCCGCGCCAGGCAGAGCCCGCGCGCTGAGCTCAGAGATTCTGGTAGTTCGGCCCCGAGCCACCCTCCGGCGTCACCCAGGTGATGATCTCGTAGGGATCCTTGATGTCGCAGGTCTTGCAGTGCACGCAGTTGGCGGCGTTGACCTGCAGCCGCTTGCCGGTGCCCGCGGGGCCCTCGGGATCGTCCACGATCTCGTACACGCCGGCCGGGCAGAAGCGCGTGCAGGGATTCCCGTACTCCACCGTGCATCGGGTCACGCAGACTTCGGTGTCGTGCACCAGCAGGTGCACCGGCTGGTCTTCGTCGTGCTCGGTGGCGGCGAAGTAGACGCCGGCCAGGCGGTCGCGCGGTGCCAGTTCGCGCTGTCCCCAGTCGCGCTCGGGCTGCACGCGGGTGCCGAGCTTGTCGAGCGATGACCAGTCCGGGGTGACCTTGAGCGTCCACGGCGTATGGCCACCGACGGCGGTCTCCAGCGCGGCGTTGGCCAGTCCGAACCAGAGCCCTTTCTTGAAGCCGGGCTTGATGTTGCGCACGGCGCGCAGCTCGCGCATGGCGTCGGAGTCGCGCAGCTTGGCGTCATAGCCTTCCGGCGCCAGCTCGCCCGCGGCCAGGTGTTCGGCGGCCAGCATGCCGCTGCGGATCGCCTGGTGGGTGCCCTTGATCTTGGGCACGTTGAGGAGTCCTGCGGTGTCGCCGATCAGCAATGCGCCGGGCATCTCGACCTTCGGCAGCGACTGCCAGCCTCCGGTGACGATGGCGCGCGCGCCGGCGGAGAGGATATTGCCGCCCTCGAGCAGCGGCTTCACCGTCGGATGGTTCTTCCATTGCTGGAAGGCTTCCCATGGCTTGAAATCGGGGTCGCTGTAGTCGAGGCCGCTGACGTAGCCCAGCGCGACCTGGTCGTTGTCCAGGTGGTACAGGAAGCTGCCGCCGTAGGTCGCGTTGTCGGCCGGCCAACCGAGCGAGTGCACGATCTTCCCGGGCTTCGCACGCCCGGCCGGCAGCTGCCAGAGCTCCTTGATGCCGATCGAATAGGCCTGCGGATCGCTGTCGGCATCGAGCCTGAAGCGCTTCACCAGGCGCTTGGTCAGGTGGCCGCGCGCGCCCTCGGCGAGCACGGTGACTTTCGCGTGGATGTCGATGCCGGCGGTATAGCCGGGCTTCTCCGAGCCGTCGCGGGCAACGCCCATGTCGCCGATGCGCACGCCGATGACCTTGCCATCGTCGGCGTGCAGGGTCTGCGCGGCGGCAAAGCCCGGGTAGATCTCCACGCCCAGGGCTTCCGCCTGCGGCGCGAGCCAGGCGCACATGGCGCCCAGGCTGACGATGAAGTTGCCGTGGTTGCGCATGCCGGGCGGCACGATCGGGAACTTGCGGCCGCCATCCTTCGTCAGGTACCAGAGCTCGTCATCGGCGGCCGGAATGCAGACCGGTGGCGGGTTGTCGCGCCAGCCGGGGAGCAGCGCGTCCAGCGGACCGGGCTCGATCACCGCGCCCGACAGGATGTGGGCGCCGATGGTGCTCGACTTCTCGATCACGCAGACCGAGATGTCCGGGTTGACCTGCTTGAGCCGGATCGCGAACGCCAGGCCCGCGGGGCCGGCGCCAACGGTGACGACGTCGTACTCCATGACGTCGCGCTCGGGCTCGGGCACCTCGACGGTGGCATTGGGATCTGCTTGCGGATTCATGCGGGCGGCCCGTGTGGTGATGCACGGATTGTCGCGGCTGCGCGCGCAGGCGGCAAACCCGGGCCTGTGGCAGGCCCTCCTGTAGGAGCAGCTATAGCTGCGATCGCTGGCATATCCGGATATCGCGGTCGCATATTCGGATATTCCGGTTGAATCCGGATATCCCGGTTGTATCCGGATATCCCGGTCGCAGCTGTAGCTGCTCCTACTGGGGGAGCGTGTTTTCGTGGGCTTCGCCGGCTTCGAGGGTCCAGGCGGCGACGTCGCGGCCCAGGGCTTCCAGTGCGCGGGTGTAGGCTTCGGCCACGCTGGCCACGTCGGTGGTGGCCGCGGGCTCGGCAATGGTGAAGGTGCGGGCTGCGGTGATGCCCTGCGCGCGCGCATGCAGCAGCTTTGCGTGCAGTTCGATGGTCGCGCTGGGAACGGCGCGGCCGGCATAGTCGGCCTCGAAGCGGCGCAGGTCCAGCAGCAGCCGGTAGTCGGGGGCGATGCCGCTGCCGCGGCGTGCGACGCCGGGGGCGTGCCCGGAATCTTCCAGCGTGCGCAGGATCACTTCCTCGACCATGTCCGAAGGCGCGCGCGCCCAGCTGGCGCCGCCGTACACCTGGAGCTCGCCCGGCGTGGGCCGCACCGCGATGCGGAAGGTGTCGACGGTGCGCGCCGCCGTTGGCGGATTGATTGAAAGCTGCCAGTCCACGCGTGGCCACGACGGGTCGGCCGCGACCCGCGGGTCGGGCGCGAAGATCGCGCCGCGTTCGCGCTCGCCGCCGCCGAGGATGGAGCAGGCGCCCAGTGCCAGCGCCGCGGCAACGATGGCGCCGCGGGCAAGGAGGGTGGTCGGCTTCATTCGGGTTCGAACTCCTTCGGTGCGTCGCGGCCAAGCAGGTAGCGCGCGGGGTTGGAATCGAAGCGGTCGCTGATCCGGCGCAGGTCGCGCACCAGCGAGCGCAGCTCGCCGAGCGTGGGTCCGAGCTGGGCCAGGCCGTCGTTGGCAAAGCTGTTGATGGCGTTGCGGTTCTCGCCCAGGATCGCGTCGGCGCTGCCTGCGGCGGAGTCGACCCGTGCCAGCGTGGATTCCAGCTGCGCGACCATGCCCGGCAGCTTCTGGACCAGCTCGCGGTCGATCCCGGACATGGCGCGGTTGGAGGTCTCCACGGCCTCGATCAGCTTCTCGCTGGCCACGCGGGTGTTGGTGATCAGCGCGGCCAGGTCTTCGCGCTGGCCGGCGACCGCGCCGGTCATGCCTTCGATGTGCTCGAGCGTGTTGGCGATGCGCTCCACGTTCTCTTCGCTCAGCACCTGGTCCAGGCGCGCCACCAGGCGGTTGGCGGTGTCGGCGATGTTCTGCAGCGCCGAGGCCTCGGTCAGGATCACCGGGACGTCATCCTTGTCCTGCGGCAACAGCCGCGGTGCTTCCGGGCTGCCGCCGGTGAGCTGGATGAAGGGCGCGCTGGTGAGCCCGGCGATCGACATCTTGGCGCGCGTGTCGACCTTCACCGGAACCTCGGCATTGACCCGGATCCGCGCCACCACGCGGCGGGGATCCTGCGGCGCCAGCGAAAGCGAGTCCACCGTGCCCACCGCGATGCCGTTGTACTGCACCGTGCCGCCTTCGGTCAGGCCCGTGACCGGCTCGTCGAACACGACGTGGTAGGCCTGCCAGTTGCGGTCGCTGGAATATTTCGCCGCCCACAGCCCGAACAGCAGCATGGCCACTGCCACCGCCAGGGTGAAGGCGCCGATGAGGACGTAGTTGGCCTTGGTTTCCATCGATCAGGGTTCCACGGCGGCGCGTTGGCCCGCCTCTCGTGCCGCTCGGCCGCGGGGGCCATTGAAGTATTCCTGCACCCAGGGGTGGTCGAGGCGTTCGATGTCCCCGATTTTGCCGGTGGCCACCACTTTGCGGTCGGCGATCACCGCGACGCGGTCGCAAATAGCGTACAGCGTGTCCAGGTCGTGGGTGATGATGAACACCGTCAGCCCGAGGGCCTGGCGCAGGGTGAGGATCAGATTGTCGAAGGCCGCGGCGCCGATCGGGTCGAGCCCCGCGGTGGGTTCATCCAGGAACAGCAGCGGCGGGTCCAGCGCCAGCGCCCGCGCCAGCCCGGCGCGCTTGCGCATGCCGCCGGAGAGCTGGGAGGGCAGCTTGTCGATCGCGTCCGCCGGCAGCCCCGAGAGCTTGACCTTGAGCAGGGCCAGCTCGCGGCGCAGGCCGTCGGCCAGCCCGGGATGGTGCTCCTTCAGCGGCACCTCGACGTTCTCGCCCACGCTCAGCGAAGAGAACAGCGCGCCATCCTGGAACAGCACGCCGGTGTTGCGTTCGATATGCAGCCGGCTGGTGGCGTTGTCGGCGCGGGCATCGACACCGAGCACTTCGATCGTGCCGGCGTTGGGCGTGCGCAGACCGATGATCGAACGCATCAGCACCGATTTTCCGCTGCCCGAACCGCCGACCACGCCGATGATCTCGCCCTGGCGCACGTCCAGGTCGAGGCCGTCATGCACCACCTGCGCACCGAAGCGGTTGACCAGTCCGCGCACGCGGACGATGGCGTCGTCGGCGCTCACCAGCCCACCTGCATGAACCAGATCGCGGCTGCCGCATCGAGCAGGATCACCAGAGAGATCGTCTGCACCACGCTGGACGTGGTGCGCTCGCCCAGTGACTGTGCGGTGCCCTCCACCTGCAGGCCCTCGAGGCAGCCGATCAGTCCGATCACCAGCGCGAACACCGGCGCCTTCGACATGCCGACGAAGAAGTGCCGCAGCTCGATGGTGTCCTGCAGCCGCACGATGAAGGCCTGCGGCGGGATGCCGACCTCGAACGCGGCCACCGCCATGCCGCCCAGCAGGCCGGAGACCATGGCGATGAAGGTCAGCAGCGGCAGCATCAGCAGCAGCGCGAGCAGCCGCGGGATCACCAGCAGCTCGATCGGGTCCAGGCCGAGGGCGCGGATCGCATCGACCTCCTCGCGGCTGACCATGACCCCGATCTGCGCGGTGAACGCGCTGGCGGTGCGGCCGGCCAGCAGGATCGCGGTCAGCAGCACGCCGAATTCGCGCAGGAAGGCGAAGCCGACCAGCTCCACCACGAACATCGAGGCGCCGAAGTCGGCCAGGATGGTGGCGCCGAGGAAGGCGATCACCGCGCCGACCATGAACGAGAGCAGCGCGACCAGCGGCATCGCGTCCAGCCCCACCTGCTCCATGTGGTGCACGGTGGACGTGAGGCGCAGGCGCCGCGGCTGGCGCACGATGCGCCCGATCTTGGCCAGGCTTTCGCCGAAGAAGCTCACCAGCGCCACGATCTCGCGGCCGTTGTGATGCATGGTTTCGCCCAGGCGCGCGAGCGCCGCCGCGACGCCGTACTCGCGACGCTTCTTCGGGCGGTCGTCGGCCACGTCCTCGATCGCGGCGACCAGGGCCAGGTGGTCCTCGCGGAATCCCAGCGCATCGTCCGCCAGGCCGCGCCGGTGCGCGAAGCGCAGCAGCAGCAGCACGCCCATGGTGTCGAGGCGCTCGATGCCGGTGGCATCCACGGTCACCGCGCCGTCGGGCGCGCCACCCAGTGCCGCGGATACCGCCCCGGCATTGTCGAGCGTCCAGCCGCCCGACAGGCGCAGGGTGTCGCCCTCGAGGGCGAGCGTCGGTGGGCTGG
Organism: Luteimonas changyuni; assembly: GCF_039548395.1. Lineage (NCBI taxonomy): Bacteria > Pseudomonadati > Pseudomonadota > Gammaproteobacteria > Lysobacterales > Lysobacteraceae > Luteimonas > Luteimonas changyuni. Next base: position 6,395 of record NZ_JBCLUZ010000018.1, on the reverse strand, counting down.
CGGTAGCGGCGGGCATCGGGCGGACAGGCTGATTGTCGGTAAGGACTGCACGCGAGGATACCGAACACGAAGCGCTGCGCGCGTGCCATCCTTTGCACATGTCACGCCCGATCCCCCAGGAAGCCTACGCTCCCCGCATCGCCTTCATGGTCGAACTGGCCGAGCACCTGCATGCCTATGGCACTACCGGCCCGCGCCTGGAAGCGTCGCTGGAGATGGTGGCGGAGAAGCTCGGCCTGGAGTGCGAGCCATGGACCAACCCCACCGGCATGGTGCTGTCCTTCAGTGACCCGATGCGTCCGCCCGGCGACAGCGACACCACGCGCGTGATCCGGATGGCGCCCGGCGAGAACGACCTCGGCCGGCTCTGCGACGTCGACTCCATCGTCGAGGACGTGGTTGCCGGCAACGTGGGCCTGGGCGAGGGGCACGCCGCGCTGCGCGCCCTGGATCGGCCGCTGAGCGGGCGCCAGAACCTGATGCAGGTGCTGGGATTCGGCATGGTCGCCACCGGCGTTGGCGGCCTGCTGCGCCTGCCGTGGCTGGATATCGCCACCACGGCGATGGTCGGCCTGGTCATCGGGCTGCTGCAGGTGGCCGCGCGCACGCGGCCTCGGCTGCGCGAAGCCGGCGATGCGATCAGCGCGATGGTGGCCGCGTCGATCACCATCCTGGTGGCGGCCTACGTGGCGCCGCTCAACCTCAATACCGTGATCATTTCAGCGCTGATCGTGCTGATGCCGGGCCTGGCGCTGACCAACGCCGTCAATGAACTGACCAGCCAGCACCTGATGTCCGGCACTGCGCGCTTTTCCGGCGCCGTGGCGACGATGCTGATGCTCACCGTGGGCACCATGGTGGCGCTGGGGGCCGCGGGCATGGTTGGCATCGAACCGCAGGTGCGCGCCTGGCGGCCGCAGCCGGACTGGGTGGAATGGTGCGCGCTGGGGCTGGCCTCGTTCGCGTTCGCGGTGCTGTTCCGCGCCAAGACCCGCGACTACCTGCTGGTGGCCGCAGCGGCGGCCACCGGCTACCTGGTGTCGCGTTTTGCCGGGCAGGCCTGGGGCAGCGAGGTGGGGATCTTCATCTCGGCGCTGGTGATCACCGCCGCGGGCAACGGCTATGCGCAGTGGGCCAACCGCCCGGGCGCTGTGGTCCGGGTGCCGGGCATCATCCTGATGGTGCCCGGAAGCTCCAGCGTGCGCACGCTGATCACGTCGGTGCAGCAGCAGGACCTGGTCGTCGGCCAGACCGCGGCGCTGGCGGTGGTCAATATCCTGCTGGCGATCGTGGCCGGGCTGATCTTCGGCAACCTGCTGCTGCCGGCGCGGCGGAGCCTGTAAGGGGACACTCCCGCGCGTTGCCCCCATCTGCCCCTTGGGCATATTCCCCGCAGGCGGGGGAAGTCCCCGCGCAGCGGGGGATCGGGGCAAGCCCGCGGGAAACCCTCACTTCGCGATCAGGAAATCCTCGCGCGTCTTCCCCTGTGCCACCTGCTCGGCCAGCCAGCGCGGCTGCTTGCCGCGGCCGGTCCAGGTCTGCTCCGGCTGGGCCGGATTGCGGTACTTCGGCGCCACCTTGATGCCGGTCTTGCGCGGCGTGCGGGTCGACTTCGCCGCGCGCGTGCCGGCGGCGGCCGCGCCGGATGCGGTTCCGAACAGCTCCTCGATCGTGTAGCCCTCGGCGGTCGCGGCAGCCTTCAGGCGCGCACGCACGGTGGTGATCGGCTTGCGCTTCTTCAGCGTGGTCTTGCGCTTCTTCGCCTTGTTGATCAGCGAGTCGAGTTCCTTCGCCGAGAGGGTGTTCAGGTCGATTGCCATGCTGTCTCCGATTATCTTGCGGGGCGGTGCCGGGATGCGGCGAATCAATGATCATAATCGGCGCGACGTGTCGCGGCCATTATTTCGCGTGGCTGTATTGATAATCCGGGGAATGCCCGTGCGCAGGCCCGCGATGATTCTGCCGGAGTTCGCGGCCTCAGGGTGCCAGGCGGGCCAGCAGCGCGTCGCGGTCCAGGTTTTCCGACTCCGCCGAATTGCGCGCGCGGTATTCGAAGGTGCCGGCCTCCAGGCCGCGCGCGGAAACCACCACGCGGTGCGGGATGCCGATCAGCTCCATGTCGGCGAACATCGGGCCCGGGCGCAGGCCGCGATCGTCCAGCACCACGTCGATGCCCTTGGCCGCGAGTTCGTCGTGCAGCGCGGCGGCGGCCCCGGCCACGGCCGGGTCGTTCTTCGGATTGATGATGCACACCGCGACCGTCCACGGCGCCATCGCCTCGGGCCACAGGATCCCGGCCGCATCATGGTTCTGCTCGATCGCCGCGGCGACGATGCGCGACACGCCGATGCCGTAGCAGCCCATCATCGGCACCGCGGCCTTGCCGGCCGCGTCAAGCACGGTGCAGCCCATGTCGCGGGCGTATCTGTCGCCGAGCTGGAAGATATGGCCGACCTCGATGCCGCGCATGATGCGCAGGGTGCCGCCGTCCTCGGCGCGGTCGCCTTCGACCACGCTGCGGATGTCGGCGACAAGGTCCGGCTCGGGCAGGTCGCGGCCCCAGTTCACCCCGGCGATATGCAGGCCGGGGCGGTTGGCGCCAACCACGAAGTCGGCCATCGCCGCGACCTCGACGTCGGCGACCACGCGCACGGGCTTCGCCGGCGCCACCGGGCCCAGGAAGCCGGGCTCGCAGCCCAGGTGCTCCAGGATTTCGGCTTCGGTCGCCATGCGGTAGTCGCCCAGGCCGGCGACCTTGGCCAGCTTGATCTCGTTGGCCTCGTGGTCGCCGCGCACCAGCGCCAGCACGAACTGGTCGCGGCCTTCGGCATCGTGGCCCATCAGCGCGACCGACTTCACCGTGTGCGCAAGCGCGATGCCCATCAGCTCCGCCACGGCCTCGCAGGTCTTCTGCGTCGGGGTATCGATGTCGCGCATCGTCGCGGCCGCTGCCGGGCGCGGACCGGGTGCCGATGCGCGCGCGGTCTCGACGTTGGCGGCATAGCCTGCGGCGTCGTCGCGGCCGGTGTCGGACCAGGCGATCAGGTCCTCGCCGGAGTCGGCCAGCACGTGGAATTCCTGCGAGGCGTCGCCGCCGATCGCACCGGTATCGGCCAGCACCGCGCGGAAGCGCAGTCCCAGGCGGGTGAAGATGCGCGTGTAGGCCGCGTGCATCTTCGCGTACGAAGCCGCCATGCCCTCGGCGTCGACGTCGAAGGAATAGGCGTCCTTCATCAGGAACTCGCGCGCGCGCATCACCCCGAAGCGCGGGCGGATCTCGTCGCGGAACTTGGCCTGCACCTGGTAGAAGGTCACCGGCAGCTGCTTGTAGCTGGCCAGCTCCTGGCGCGCGAAATCGGTGATGACTTCCTCGTGCGTGGGGCCGTAGGCGTACTCGGCGTCCTTGCGGTCGCGGATCTTCAAAAGCTGGCCGCCGAATTTCTCCCAGCGCCCGGTTTCCTCCCACAGCTCGCGCGGCTGGATCGAGGGCATCAGCATCTCGATCGCGCCGGCGGCGTCCATTTCCTCGCGCACCACCGCCTCGACCCGGCGCAGTACGCGCAGGCCCAGCGGCGACCAGGTGTAGATGCCGGCGGCAAGCTTGCGGATCATCCCCGCCTTGAGCATCAGCTTGTGGCTGATGAGCTCGGCTTCGGCCGGGGTTTCCTTTTCGGTGTGGAGGTGGAACTGCGACAGGCGCATCGGCGGCATCATCGGTGTGGTGGCTTGGCCGCTGATTGTGCCATGCAGCACGCGCGTCGCCGCCCACCCGTGTCCTTCGCCGCCGGGCCTACTGCCTGCGGCCGTCGACCTCGATGCCGTCACGGGGCTGGATGTCGACCTTCTCGTAGCGCCGGCCGCGCGGCGGCGGCTCCTGGGTCACCTGCACCACGCCGGCGGCGTCGGTCCAGCGATACAGCACCGGGCGCGCGGCCTCGTAGCTGGCCGCCGCCGCCTGGTCGGCGCGTTCGCGTCGCGCCTCGGCGGCTTCGGGCGCCTCGCGCGAGAACCACCAGGCCACCGCGATCCCGGCGGCGAGGCCGGCGACGATGGCCCAGCGGGTCTGCATGTCGGTGCGCGCCCGGGACGGTCAGGGCGTGCAGTACGCCTTGATCGCGGCCTGGGCCAGCTCCAGCTGGCTGGCGCGCTGGTCGGCGTCGAGCACGGTGTCGGGCTTGCCGTCGCCGTCGGTGTCCTGCATCACGTCGCCCTCGGCCTGCAGCGCGGTGATGTTGGCGCGTGCGGCGGTGCAGTTGGAATTCTCGGCCGCGGCGACCGGTTCGGACGACGTGGTCGGCGCCGCGGTGCCCGATGAGGTGATCAGGCGGTGTTCGTAGCTGCCCTTGTCCGGCGGCGTCTGCGAGTAGTGGGTGACGCCGTTGGCGTCCTTCCACTGGAAGACCTCGCCGGCGGTCTGCTGGGCGAAGACCGGGCTGGCGGCGATCACCAGGATGGCGCCGAGGACGATGCGGTGCATGTGGAACTCCTGCCTTGGGGGGCGATGACCCGCGATTGCAGCACCGGGGCGTCGCCGGCGCAAGCGGAGCAATGCGGTTGTGTGACCGGGCGGCGCGCCGCGGCAGGGGCCGTGGCGGCGGTACACTTGCGGCCATGGACCCGAATCCCCTGCCGCCGCGCCGCGCCCGCGGCATCTACCTGCTGCCGAACCTGTTCACCACGGGCGGTCTGTTCGCGGGCTTTTTCGCGATCATCGCCGCGTCGCAGGGGCGGATCGAGGCGGCGTGCATCGCGATTTTCGTGTCCGCGATCCTTGACGGCCTGGACGGCCGGGTGGCGCGCCTGACCAATACCCAGAGCGACTTCGGCATGCAGTACGACTCGCTGGCCGACCTGGTGAGCTTCGGCATGGCCCCGGCGCTGGTGATGTACCACTGGTCGCTGGTGGCGATGAAGCTCGACGGCAGCACCCTGGGCAAGGTCGGCTGGCTGGCGGCGTTCCTGTACGCGGCCTGCGCCGCGTTGCGCCTGGCGCGCTTCAACAGCCAGGTGGGGACGGTCGACAAGCGCTGGTTCATCGGCCTGGCCAGCCCGGCCGCCGCCGGCATCGTGGCCAGTTCGGTGTGGACCATGCACAGCCTCGATCTCAGCGGTGAGTCGATGCGCTACGTCGCGCTGGCGGTGACGGTGCTGAGCGGCCTGTTGATGGTCAGCATGTTCCGCTACACCAGCTTCAAGGGCAGCGGCAGCGGGCCCGGTGCCGACCGGGTGCCGTTCTTCTCGACGCTGCTGATCGTGGCGGCGCTGATCGCGCTGTGGATCGACCCGCCGAAAACCCTGCTCACGGTGCTCGGCCTCTATGCGCTGTCGGGCCCGGTGACGTGGCTATGGCGCCTGCGCGGCCGCCGCGGCGCGCGCGTGGAGTGAAGGCGGTGGCATGGGATCCCTGGCAGCGCGACGTGCTGGAGGCCCTCGGCCACCAGGTCTACGCGCGCGCGCCGCGGGCGGAAGACCTGGTGCCTGAAGATCCGCTGGCCCATGCGCTGCTGCGTGCGGCCGGGCGCGGGCCCGGTTCCGAAGGCGCCGCCGAGCTGCTGCGCAGCCTGCCGCCGCTGGCCGCCCTGCGTGCCGATCCCGCAGCCAAGCGCGCGCTGTGGCCGCGGCTGCGTGCGCTGCGCCGCGGGGCCTTGCCGGGATGAGCGCGGTGGTGGTGGCCGACGCGGTGCAGCGTCCGGTCATGCGGCCGATGCGCATCGAAGACCTCGATGCGGTGATGGTGGTCGAGCTCCGTGCCTATCCGTATCCGTGGTCGATCGGCATCTTCCGCGACTGCCTGTTTGCGGGCTATCCGGCCTGGGTGCTGCTTGAAGGCGGGGCCTTCATCGGCCACGGCGTGCTGAGCGTGGCCGCCGACGAGGCCCACGTGCTCAATATCTGCATCGACCCGGCGCGCCAGGGGCGCGGCCATGGCCGCTGGCTGCTGCGCGCGATGGTGGAGGCCGCGCGCGGGCGCGGCGCCTGCCGGGTGTTCCTGGAGGTGCGACCGTCGAATCCGGCGGCCATCGCCCTGTACGAAGACGAAGGCTTCAACGAAATCGGCCGGCGCCCGCGCTATTACCCGGCCGACAAGGGTCGGCGCGAGGATGCGATCGTGATGGCCAGGGAGTTGTTGGCGGACTGAGGGGCTTGCGCTCTGTCGGGGCTTGCGCTCCGTTGGGGCTTGCGCACCGTTGGGGCTTGCGCTCTGTCGGGGCTTGCGCTCCGTTGGGGCTTGCGCACCGTTGGGGCTTGCGCCGCCCGCCGCGGACGCAGGGGGGATGCCCAGCCGGAATATGCGCATCCTGCTCCCAGTTCCGGCCGCCGGCCATCCATGGCCGGCTCTGGGCATCCCCCCTGCCTCCACGGCGGGCCCGGACCTTTTGCGCGGTGGTGGACGG
>NZ_JBCLUZ010000017.1:0-5957 GCF_039548395.1 Luteimonas changyuni | reverse complement strand
CGGCTACACCCACGAGCACGGACAAGAGCGCCCGCTCTTGATCTCCGTCCCGAAGCAGAAAAACGCCACGGCCCGTCCCGTGCACAGGGGGTGTGCGGAGAGCCGGCCATGGATGGCCGGCGCCCGGCCGCTGGGAGCAGGACGCGGAGACGGCCGGCGCAGCACACCCCCTGTGCGCGGGACGGGCAGCGCGGACTAAAACGGAGGAATGCGCGCGACGGGCAGCCAGAATCAAGACGGAGCTGCTCCAGACGCAACAAATTGGTCCCGCGCTGCCGTCGATCGCGGCTGTAGCCGCTCCCACAGCCTCGGGAGGCGCCGCTCCCACAGGCTGGGGAGGCGTCGTTCCACGGGATTGGCCCCGGGCGGCGTGCGAGCCCTGGTTGGGAGAAGAACCTTTTTCGTGGGCCTAGAGGCGCGCCTCGACCGTGGTCACCCGCACCCCTTCGCGCAGGGCTCGCAGCAGCGACATGGCGTCTTCATCGCCCGCCATGCGCGTGAGCTGGGTCGCGATCATCCCGCGCTCCTCTGCATTGGCGGCTGACGCGGTATCGCCGGGCACGACCTTGTTGACCGCATACACCACGATGCTGCCGTCGTCCTGCAGTACGCGCCCGGCGGACACTCCGCCTTCGACCGGCTGCGGAGCGGCAAAGATGGCCTTGTTGGCCTCGGCCGACGGCATCGGCATGCCGCGACGCATGTCCGGCAGCGCCAGATGCTGCCAGCCCTTGGCGTCGGCGACGTCGGCCAGCGCCTTGCCTGCCGTCACCTCGGCCACTGCGGCATCCGCCTCGGCGAGCACGGCCAGGCGCGCGCGATCGGCGCGGATGGCCGTCACCACCTCGTCCCGCACCTCGGCCAGCGCACGCTCGCGCTCGGGCTCGTGCCCGGTCACCCGGATCAGCACGCTGTGGTTGCTGCCGAGTTCGATCGGATCACTGACGGTGCCGTCCTGGACCAGGGCATCGGAGAATGCGGCGCGCTGCACGGCCGGGTCGGCGGCGATGCCTTCGCCGCCACCGCGGACGAACGGCCCGGTCTTCAGCACCGGCAGGCCGGCCTCGCGCGCGGCGGGGGCCAGCGAGCTCGGGTTGCGATAGATCTGGTCCACCAGGCGGCCGATCAGGTCGTTGAACGCACGCTCCCGGTCGGAGATGGCCTGCGCCGCGGCGAGTTCGACACGCGCGACCTCGAAGGGGACTTCCTTGCCTTCACGCACCTCGCGCACCAGCAGCACGTGCCAGCCGAAGTCGGTCAGCACCGGCTCGGTGGCGACGCCGGGCGCGGCCGCATGCACGGCATTGTCGAAACTCTCGCCCATGATCCCGCGCTCGAGCCAGCCGAGGTCGCCGCCTGCGCCCTTCGAGCCCTCGTCATCGGATTCCGCGCGCGCAATGGCGGCGAAGTCGGCGCCTTCCGCCCGTGCCTTGGCAGCGAGCTCGTTCGCCTCCGCCCGGGCGGCTTCGCGCGCCGCAGCGTCGGCGCCCTCGGGCACGCGCACCAGGATGTGCGATACAAGGCGCTGTTCGGGCTCGACGAAGCGGCTCTTTTCAAGTTCGTAGCGCGAGCGCAGCGTGGCCTCGTCAGCCGGCTCGGGTTCCGGCACGGTGTCGGCGGTGATCTCGACGTATTCGATCGACACCTGTTCCGGCGCACGGTGGTCGCCGCGGTGGCCGTCATACCAGGCCTGGATGTCGGTGGCGGCGATCGCACCGGTGTCCGGCGCAGGCGCGGGAATCACCGCCATGGCGACATCGCGCTGCTGGCCGAGCAGCTGCATCGTACGGTCGACCTGCCCCGGACTCACGAAGGCCGTGCTGGCAACTCCAGCAGGCAGCAGCACCATCTGCAGGCGCTCCCGGATCTCTTCCTGGTGCTGGCGCGGCGTCTGCGCGGGGACGCGCGACTGCAGCAGCATCTGGTAGCGCTGTGGATCGAAGCGGCCTTCCACCTGGAACTCGGGCATCGTCGACACGACTTCGGCGACGCGGGCGTTGCCGACCGCGACCCCTGCCTTCTGCGCCGTCAGCGCCAGCACGGCGCGGTCGACCAGCTGGTCGAGCACGCGCAGCTTGTTGTCCATCTGCTCGAACGCGCGCGCATCGTAGGCTTCGCCCTCGGTGGCGCGCGCCTGCTGGCGGGCAGCCTCGAACTCGTTGCGGAACTCGTCCGGGGACACCTCGCGCGACACCCAGAACGCCTTGCGCACGGGCCAGATATCCGGCGCCGAACGCCACCAGGACGGCGGCGCCTCGACCTTCGCCGCGTAGTTCGCGGAGTTCTGGAACAGGTACTGCTCCATGCCGAAGAACGCGAACGGGATTGCCAGCAGCATCACGATCACGAGGGCGATCCAGCCGGAGGTTTTTTCTCGAAGTGCTTGCAGCATGTCGGGGGTCGCGCGTTGGACGTAGCCGCGCAGTTTAGCGCATGGCTTGCCGCAGCGGCTCCGCCCGGCCGGGCGACCTTGAAACGCGGGCAACGCCAGGTCCGGCGTTGCAGGAAAAAAGAAAGGCGCCCTTGCGGGCGCCTTCCTGGTGTGACTGGCGGAGTGGACGGGACTCGAACCCGCGACCTCCGGCGTGACAGGCCAGCATTCTAACCAACTGAACTACCACTCCGCGTTGTCGAACCTCTTGCGAACGTCAGCCCTGACTGGTGGGTGCTGAGGGGATCGAACCCCCGACCCTCTCCGTGTAAAGGAGACGCTCTACCGCTGAGCTAAGCACCCAAGCGGGCCGCTTAGTTTACAGCATCCTTCAGCGCCTTGCCAGCCTTGAAGACCGGATTTTTCGACGCGGCGATCGCGATCTCTTCGCCGGTGCGCGGATTGCGGCCGGTGCGGGCAGCGCGATCCTTGACCTGGAAGGTGCCAAAGCCGATCAGGGCAACGGTGTCACCCTGCTTCAGGGCCTCGCCCACCGAGGACAGCACGGCGTCGACAGCACGCGCGGCATCGGCCTTGGACAGGTTGGCCTCGTCGGCAACGGCCTGGACCAGATCGTTCTTGTTCATGTATTCGGTGCTCCTGCGCGACCAAGGGTCGCTCGAATTGGTGACGGGCCTGCGGGCGGCCTGGCCGCCGCGGCTCCGGAATCGCTGGCGGCTACAAGTCGCGCAGCGAGCGGGAATTTATACCAGTGCGCCTTGTGCCGCGCAACAAAAAGACGGCCTGCTCAGTGCTTGACATCAGCCCTGGGCGACGTTTTGCGCGGCGCGCGCGCCACCGGTCCGACCGGCGCGGGGGACGGCAACGCGGGCAGCGGCCGTTCCAGCGCAAGGTCGAGCACCTCGTCGATCCACTTCACCGGCACGATCTTCATGCCCTGGGTGACGTTCTTCGGGATGTCGGCGAGATCCTTGCGGTTCTCTTCCGGGATGATCACCGTGGTGATGCCGCCGCGCAGCGCCGCCAGCAGCTTCTCCTTCAGTCCGCCGATGGCGGTGACCTTGCCGCGCAGCGTGATCTCGCCGGTCATCGCCACGTCGGCGCGCACCGGGATCCGGGTCAGCGTCGACACCAGCGAGGTCGCCATCGCGATGCCCGCGCTCGGGCCGTCCTTGGGCGTGGCGCCATCGGGCACGTGCACGTGGATGTCACGCTTTTGCAGGAAGTCGGGCTCGAGGCCGAATCGCTCGGCGCGCGCGCGCACCACCGACAGCGCCGCCGAAGCCGACTCCTTCATCACGTCGCCCAGCTGGCCGGTCAGCGTGAGCTGGCCACCCTTGCCCGGGACCAGGGTGGACTCGATCTGCAGCAGGTCGCCGCCGACCTCGGTCCAGGCGAGGCCGGTGACCAGGCCGATTTCGTTGTCCTGCTCGGCGCGGCCGAAGTCATGCCGGCGCACGCCCAGGTACTTGTCGAGGTTCTTCGGAGTGATGCTCAGCGCGCGCGGCTTCTTCTTCTGCGGCCCGGCAAGCGCGATCTCCTTCACCACCTTCCGGCAGATCTTGGCGATCTCGCGCTCCAGGTTGCGCACGCCGGACTCGCGCGTGTAGTAGCGCACGATGTCCTGCACCGCGCCCTCTGCGATCCTGATCTCGTCATCGCGCAGGCCGTTGGCCTTGATCTGCTTGGGCAGCAGGTAGCGCATGGCGATGTGGATCTTCTCCTCCTCGGTGTAGCCGGGAAGGCGGATCACCTCCATGCGGTCCAGCAGCGGGCCGGGGATGTTGAGCGAGTTCGAGGTCGCGACGAACATCACTTCCGACAGGTCGAGGTCGACTTCGAGATAGTGGTCGTTGAATGCATTGTTCTGCTCGGGATCCAGCACTTCCAGCAGCGCCGAGGACGGATCGCCACGGAAGTCCATCGACATCTTGTCGATTTCGTCGAGCATGAAGAGCGGGTTCTTGACGCCGGCCTTGTTGAGGTTCTGGACGATGCGTCCCGGCATCGAGCCGACGTAGGTGCGGCGATGGCCGCGGATCTCGGCCTCGTCGCGCACGCCGCCCAGCGACATGCGCACGAACTTGCGGTTGGTGGCCTTCGCGATCGACTGTCCAAGCGAGGTCTTGCCCACGCCCGGCGGACCGACCAGGCACAGGATCGCTCCCTTCATCTGCTTCACGCGGGTCTGCACCGCGAGGTACTCGAGGATGCGTTCCTTGACCTTCTCCAGTCCGTAATGGTCCGCGTCAAGCACTTCCTGCGCCGCGTTGAGGTCCTTGCGCACCTTGCTGCGCTTCTTCCAAGGCACCCCGAGCAGCCACTCCAGGTAGTTGCGCACCACCGCGGCTTCCGCCGCCATCGGCGACATCTGCTTGAGCTTGTTGAGCTCGGACTTCGCCTTGGTTTCCACGGGCTTGGGCATGCCGGCGGCGGCGATCTTGCGCGCCAGCTCCTCCAGGTCGTTGGGCGCGTCGTCCATGTCGCCCAGCTCTTTCTGGATCGCCTTCATCTGCTCGTTGAGGTAGTACTCGCGCTGCGACTTCTCCATCTGGCCCTTCACCCGGCCGCGGATGCGCTTCTCCATCTGCTGGACGTCGATCTCGCCGTCGACCAGGCCGACCAGCATTTCGAGCCTCTCGGCGGTGCCGAAGGTTTCAAGCAGGCGCTGCTTCTCGCCCAAGCGCACGCCCAGGTGCGCGGCGACGGTGTCGGCCAGGCGCGAAGGCTCGTCGATGCCGGCCAGGGTCTGCAGCAGCTCCGGCGGCAGCTTGCGGTTGGTCTTGACGTATTGCTCGAACAGTCCCATCAGCGAGCGTGCGATGGCTTCGATCTCGCGCGGTTCGCGGTCCTCGACCGGATCCATCGCGGTGCCGGTGCCGACCAGCGCGCCGTCGACCTCGCGCACTGCGGCGACCGAAACGCGCTGGACACCCTCGACAAGCACCTTGATCGTGCCATCAGGAAGCTTCAACAGCTGCAGCACCTGCGCCAGCGTACCGACCGGGTGCAGGTCGTCGGCGCCCGGATCGTCGGTCTCGGCGGACTTCTGCGCGACCAGCAATACCTGCTTGTCGCCCTCCATTGCCACGTCAAGCGCGCGAATGGACTTGTCGCGGCCGACGAACAGCGGGATGACCATGTGCGGGAACACCACCACGTCGCGCAGCGGCAGGACCGGCAGGTCAAAAGTGGTGGCCTGGGTGCTCATCTGGACTCCTGGAATACGGGCGGCCGGCTGCCGCATGGTTCTGGTTATGGGGCCCGGCGGAAGTGGATGCAAGCGCTGCGAGCCGGTCCGCGCTGAACGCCCTGGCGCACGGCGCAGAACCCGCTCATGGACCAGCAGGCAGCGGCGGACAGGGAGCCGCAGGCGGCGACGAAGCGACGCTTCCGGGAGCGGCCGTGACGCGATCCGCGGCTGTGTGGAAACGACCACGGCCGCAAGACGGGCGGACGTGCGGGCGTGGGGGGGGGGGGGGGGGGGGGGGGGGGGGGGGGGGGGGGGGGGGGGGGGGGGGGGGGGGGGGGGGGGGGGGGGGGGGGGGGGGGGGGGGGGGGGGGG